>JAFGTU010000494.1 GCA_016933985.1 Sedimentisphaerales bacterium
CCGCGGATGTCGAAGAAGTCTTTTGTGGCGGCGCAGATCAGGATGGGGGTGGGCGCTCTTAGCATGAGATAATCGGCGTGGTCCATTCCGAATTGGAGCTGGCCGAAGATGTTTTGCTCTGCGTCCTGGGCGCCGAGTTCGAGTATTCGCTCGTAGAGATTGGTGATGTAGCAGCTCGGGGCGGCTGCGATGATGCGGTCGTCGAGGGACATCAGGTACGAGGTTTGGGTTCCACCGCCGCTATTGCCTGTGCATCCTATGCGGGTCGGGTCCACTTCCTTGCGTGATTGGAGGTAATCGATTCCTCGCATCCCGTCCCATATCTCGAACCAGGCAGTATTGCGGCCGAGCAGTATGCTTCCGACGCCGATCATCGTGTGCGCCCTCGTGCCCCAGAGCTCGGGCAACTGCGAGGGCATCTGGCTTCGCTCGCCCTGGTCGATAGGGTCGAATACGAGGGCGGCCATGCCGTTGAGCGCGAGCAGGGCGCCCATTGTCTGGTAAGCATCGCTGGCCTTGCCGTTTCTGCTGTGGCCGCAGGGGATCAGGACGCCCGGATACGGCCGTTGGCGTCTTCTTCTTTCGGGCATGAACAGAAGGGCACTGACGTAGTGCTTCGGCTGGCTCTCGAATATGATTTTCTCCACATGGTAGCCTTTGCGTTTGATTAGCCCGGTGATTTGCGGGTTCAGCGGCGTTCGCTGCGGGAACTCGCCGATGGCCTCGATAAACTTGGCACGGATTTGCCTCTGATACTCGGCTATCTGCTCGGGCGTTTTTCTCTGCTCGTATTGCTGCTTCCAAATCTCGAAGCGGCGGGCGGCCTGTGCTCGCAGATAGTGGTTCATCATATTGCCGGGAGTGATGCCGTCGATTGTCTCAGGCAGGACTCGCAAGTCCTGATCGGCTGAGAAGGCGGGGCTGAGTAGCAGGCAGAGGGTAAGGATAGCGGCGGCGTTTGTTTGTCGGTACATGTTTGTCTCCTTCCTGCACGAGCGTGCGTGTGGCGAATTTGCGGCTGGGTCGGCTAAGGTTTCTCCCAATCACAATCGGTGCACTGGAACTGCTTTTCGGGCCAGCCGAGCTTGGGGGCTACGTCTTTGGGGAATTGCCATTCAAAGTCGTCGTCCTTGACGAGGAGGACCTCCGTATTCTCCGCGGCCATGGCTACGGCCTGGGGGATGTCGAGGAATCTGAGGACGTTGAGGAAGATCGGGTCGTCCTGGTGAGAGTGAGGCGGATGTTCAAGGTGCAGGGCTTGAATGTTCGGCTCGAAGATGGCGGCGTACAGGGCGATGCCGGCCATTGTGCCGCGTCCTTCAAGGGTGAGCGGGATTTCTTTCAATGCGTCTATGGATCGCAAAATCTGGATGGCCCGGCGGACGTCCCATACTCTCATTCCGTCGGCGGTCTGGCCGAGGAGCATGAAGCGGCGGCGGATTTGGGTCTGTTTCTTCTCGTCGCTGTTCCATGCATCGTCGCCGAAGCCCCTGGGCGCCATCACGGCGAGAATCTCACGCTCATTTTCTAAAGCGAGGCGGATTTTTTCGGCTTTCTGCCGGCTTTCCATTTCGGACTCGGAGTTCGGATCGTCTGCGGGAGGCTCATCCAGGAAGGCGGCGCGTATGTCAGCCAGCCATTTCTGCGCTTCGGCTGCACCGAGAACCTTCATTCGAATCCCTTGAGCCTTCTCCAGTTCAACCGAGTGAAGCACATATAAACGGAGGCGGACGTTCGGCTGGCTTGTGAATTCGTAGGCTTTGAATTTGACGCCATACCTTGCGGCAGAGAAAACTTCCCTGATGTCGAGCGGTCCGGCCTCGGCCTGGCTCGGCCAGCCTCGAAAGACCTTTTCCCGCAGCGCCTTGGTCCAGGAGTCGCGCTGCTTTTCCCATTCTTCTGCGGACTGCGGGACTGATGGCGGCGGGGCCTTGGGCACGAAGGAATCGTGGATTGTCGTATTGATCTGGTCGACGGGCAGCTCGTCGAAGACCTTCAACTGTTCCGGCTCGAAGAATTTTTCGGCGGGCTTGTAGATTAGGGAGTCATCGTTTTTCAGAAAGCGGTTGAACCAGACGAAGGCGTGTACCCGGAGCTGCTGCGTGTCCTTGTGGGGGCCTTCGCAGATATGGAGGCCGAGCTTGTCGCGCGCGCCGTAGAGGTCGTAGATTTTCATCGTTTTGAGATATGTTCGCATGACGCCGTCGAGCGGGAAGATGCTGTCCTTATCGGTATTCGAGATCAGAAGTGGGCGGGGGGCGACCAGGGCGGGCAACTGCAAATAGTCCCAGCGGTATGTATTGACGAAGAACATGCAGTCGCAATGGCCTTCGACAGTGCCGTCGATGACGTGGTTTTGGAGGTCGGTGATTCCTGCGACGGGGACGGCGGCTTTTATGCGGTCGTCTATAGTGGAGATCCACCAGCTATATGCTCCTCCGCCGGAGCGTCCGGTCACGCCGAATCGCTCTTTATCGACTTCTTTGCGGGTTTCGAGGTAATCGAGGGCGCGGATGCAGTTCCATGCCTCAACGTCTGCCGAGGAGTAGCCGCGGCAGTTCCACCACCACATATTGTATCGGTATGTCCCGTGATGAATTGCCTCGATCTCGCCCATCTGGAGGGAGTCTATTACGAGGCAGACGTATCCGTTGCGTGCGCACCATGCGGCGTGGTGCTGATAGCTGACCTTGTTGCCGTAGCTTATGCCGTTCTTTTTGACGGGTCCGTGCCCGCAGACGTAAAGGATGGTGGGAGCGGGGGCTTCGAGGTTTTTGGGAATATAGAGATTTGCGGTGACGTACAGGTGTGGCCTGGACTGGAAGTGAAGCTTCTCGATGATGAATTCATCGTGCTCGACGGTGCCTGTAATAACGGGCTTTAGATCGGTCTTTTCGGGGAAGGGGTCGAGGCCGAGCATCTCCAGTAATTGGGTGTGATAGATTTCGCGTTTCGCCTTCCAGTCGTCGAGGGTATTGATGTCGGCGAGGGACCGCTCAGCAAGCTTAGCCGTCTCGCAGTGGAAATACTCGCTAAGCTGCTTGTCGGCGGGGGAATCACCTATTACGCTCCAGTCGGCGGCGAAGGTTTGGATGCAGAGAAGAATCGCGATAAGCGCTGCCCGGCGGCAGAGGCGTTTTGCGTATTGCGTGTGTGGTATGTGGGATGTCGTATGTCGGATGTCGTGTTGCATCGGGGTGCTTTGTGAATTTGTTTTGCGGCTCATTTTTCTGAATCCTTCAATCAACTTTGAAAGGAATTTGTGTTTCAGGACAACCATCTATCGCGGTTCTCATGGACGAATTCGTCATCCGTGAGGTGCGGATAGTCGCGGATTATTCTGTCGATTTTCTCGGCCTGGCCGGGCGAGAGATGCTCGTTGGGGTCGAGCGTTCCTATATGCTCTAAAAGCCCCTGTCGCTTTAAGACATACGAGATGCCGGGGATGCAGCCGGCGAAGTTGTTGTCGGCGTCGAAGATTGCCTTGTTGGCCAAGGTCATTTGTGCGGCGAGAGTAAGCAATTTCGGCGGGATGGGGGCTCCGGGTAAGCGAATTCTTTTGATGCGGGCGAGGATAGATTCCGCTGCTATGGCGAGTAGGTTTGTCGGTATAAGGGCAGTTTTTTGGCGGATTTTCTTTATACGGTCGAGGTGTTCGACTGCTTTTTTTGTCCAACACGCCCATTGGCCGAGGAGGCCTCCGACGATTCTAATGGAGACTGTTCGGCCGTTGACGTTGAAGTCGTAGGGTGTTAGCAGGTCGAGGATCATGTTATCGTCGTTGCCGGTGTATAGTGCGATTTCGCCGGCTCGGCCGGAGTGGGCGACGGCTTCGAGGACGTCGAGGGTCTGATACCTGTTGAAGGGGGCGATCTTTATCGCGACGACGTTGGGTATTTCGACGAACTTGCGCCAGAATCCGAGAGGCAGGGGCATTTGGCTTATGGTTTGCTGGAGATAGAATCCCATTATCGGGATAATTCGGGCAACCTGCCGAGCGTGGTCTATTAGTTCGTCGATTGAGCGGCATCGCAGTGCCGTTAGCGAAAGCAGGCCGACGTGGTAGCCGAGTTCTCGGGCTAATTGCGCTTCTTTGAGAGCAACGCCTGTGGGGCCCACGATGCCGGCTATCATTACGGGAGCAGCGTTGCTCTGGTTTGCCGTTTCGATGGCGAGCTCCAGGGTGGGGTGGTAGAGTCCGACTTTTGGGTCGTGAATGGCGAACTGGGTCGTGTGGACGCCAACGGCCAGGCCGCCTGCGCCTGCGGCCAAGTAGTATCGCGTCAACGCCCTTTGGCGGTACTCGTCGAGGCCCTTATCCGGGCGCAAGGCCAGCGGGTGAGCGGGGATTACGCAGCCTGATCGAAGTTTGTCGATTATTTGTGAATTGGCCATAGGGCCTTGCCTTTAGAATTTGCCGTTGCGGATGTCGTATTTCGTCGGTTTGTTCAGTGTCTCTTTGCCTGATTTGACCCATTCTACAATTGTTGAGACCATTCGGTCGAGCGTCATCTGCGGGGTGCCGAAGAGGCTTGTACAACGTGAAGCATCCGAAAGCAGTGCGGAGCGGGCCTCCTGCGAGACGAATTTCGGTTCTTTGCCGAGCAACTCGGCGATCTTGCCGGCGAGGGAGCGAACGGCAATCGTCTCCGGTCCGGCGACGTTCAGGATAGCCGGGGGCGATTGGGCGAGGGTGATGGAGCGAATGATATAGTCGTTGGCATCCCGCTGCCAGATGAGATTGACGGCGCCCATAGTCAAATCGATCGGCTGATCGTTTAGTATCTTGAGCGTGAGATCGACGATGATGCCGTATCGAGGCTCGTTTGCATAGTTGAGCCTGATAATTGTCACCGGCGTATCGTTAGTCCGGGAGAAATACTGGAAGATCCGCTCCCTGCCGAGGCAGGACTGGGCGTATTCCCCGACTGGGGCGGGCGGAGTATCCTCGGTTGCTCCGCCGATATTGATATCTACAAAGGGATAAACGTTGCCTGTGGAGAAGGCCACGATGCGGGAATGTTTGTAGTGCCTGGCCACGAGGGCGGGGATGTGGCAATTCTGAGCCCAGGTCAGAGGCAGATCGCCGGCGGCGCCGAATTTCATTCCGGCGAGGAAGAAGACATTTTCGACGGTCGGCAGCTTCCAGTATTGTGTCTCGTTCAAGAGGTCTGCGGCGACGGTAGTGATTCCGGCTTGCTCCAGTTTTGTCTGGACAGCGTTGTCGGAGAATCTGGATACGGCGTAGATATTCTTCTTGGGGGCTGCCTTCCTCAGCATCATGGCCAGGGTCGGTCCCATCTTGCCGCCGGCTCCCAAGACGACGATATTGCCTCCCAAATTGGCGAGTACGTCTCCGGCCTCATCTGAAGGTTCACTGAGGATTTTTTCTATGCCCTGTTCATACAATGCGGACATGTCTGTCATGATCGAGCCTTCTCCTGAGCCAAAGTTAAAAGTTTTCCATAGGCGATCAGGTCAAAGTAAGTACAAGCCGAATCAAGACCCGTACAGCTATGAGCACAACCACGAGCAGACCGATTCCGCCGAGGATGTTCAGGACGACGGTATTGCGGCGCGAGCCCATGATGTCTTTTCGGTTTGCCAGCCACAGGATTGTGGCGGCCATGAGAGGGTTGCCGATTA
>JAFGTU010000495.1 GCA_016933985.1 Sedimentisphaerales bacterium
GACAGTAAATTCGTCTTCTTAGCCAACACGATGCCCAAGCTCCAGCATGAATTGCTCGCGCAGATCACTGAGCCGGCCTTCGTCGCCGCCGATACCATGAGCTGTTGGATACAAGACCACCTCGGCGACCTCAAGTCCCTGCTGGAAAAGATCGATTGCTTGATAATCAACGAAGACGAGGCTAAGCAGCTCGCCGGCGAGTACAATCTGATAAAGGCGGCACAGGTCATTCTCGGTATGGGCTTGAGCGTTGTTGTCATCAAGAAAGGCGAGTCGGGCTCGTTAATGTGCAGCGAGCACGGCGAGAAGTTCATGCTGCCGGCATACCCGGCGACAGGAGTTATAGATCCAACCGGCGCCGGCGACAGCTTCGCAGGCGGATTCATGGGGTATTTGGCGCAGGCCGGAAAGACCGACTTCCCGACATTGAAAAAGGCAATCGCCTACGGAACCGTAACGGCGTCTTTTACGATAGCGGATTTTTCGCTCAACGGCCTGTCCGCGACTTCAAGGCCCGAAATCGACCGCAGGCTTGAGAACCTGCGAATAGTGACAAGTTTCTAACCGGCTGACAAATATGCGAGTATTCATAGCAATAGACACTGACGAGGTTATCAAACAGGACCTGACCGACCTGCAGACCAGGCTCCAGGCCGAGGCCGATGTCAAAAAGGGCGACGTCAAATGGGTCAACCCGAACAATATACACCTAACGCTCAAATTCCTCGGCGAGATCAAAGATGAGCAGGCATTTGAGGTCTGCAACATCGCCAAGGGCGTTGCATCGCAACACGAGCACTTCGATATCGACGTCGAAACGGTCGGCTGCTTCGGCGGCAAGAGCGCAAGGGTCCTCTGGATCGGCGCGGGCCGCAATTGCGCCCAACTGCTCAAATTACAGCAAGACCTCGATGAGCAGTTGTCCCAGGCCGGCTGGCCAAAGGAAAACAGAGAATTCGCCGCCCACCTGACCCTCTGCCGGATTAGAAACCCGAAAGCCAGCTTCAGGTTAGCCGAATTGGCAGACCAGTACAAGGAATTCAAGCTCGGCACATTCGCTGCCGACGCCGTAACGGTTTACCAAAGCGAGTTGACACCGAGAGGTCCCGTCTATACTGTATTGGGCAGATACGAACTGCAATAATACCCGAAATGTGCCTCGCCAAACGAGATATGCTTGAAATTGTAAAGTGAATCCAACGGGAGAATACGACAATGGCAAAAGCAAAAAAGGCTGAACCAATCAAAACGACCGGCAAAGACTCCGCACTTCAGCGCGTGATCGCGCAGATTGAAAAAGAATACGGCCAGGGCGCCATCATGCAGATGGACGAGCATAGCTACGCGAAAATCCAGGGTATCTCCACCGGCGCGCTCTCGCTCGATATCGCTCTGGGCGGGGCCGGCATCCCGCGAGGCAGGGTCACCGAACTATTTGGCCCCGAGTCGTCCGGAAAAACAACTTTGGCCCTTCACGTCGTCGCCGCCGCCCAGGAAGCCGGTGGGGTCGCCGCATTTATCGACGCCGAGCACGCACTCGATACAACCTGGGCGAAAAGGCTCGGAGTCGATGTAAGCTCCATGCTTATCAGCCAGCCCGATAGCGGCGAGCAGGCGCTCAACATAGCCGAGATGCTCATTGCCTCGAACTCCGTCGATGTAATAGTGGTCGATTCGGTCGCCGCCCTCACGCCAAAGGCCGAGCTTGAAGGCAACATAGGCGATACCCACGTCGGGCTCCAGGCCAGGCTGATGAGCCAGGCAATGAGAAAGCTAACCGGCATCATCAACAAGAGCAGAACCGCCCTTATCTTCATCAACCAGATCAGAATGAAAATAGGCGTAATGTTCGGCAACCCGGAGACGACGCCCGGCGGAAAGGCCCTGAAATTCTACAGCTCCGTCCGAATTGACCTGAGGCGAATCACAACCATAAAGGACGCCAAAGGCGCAATCGGCTCAAGGGTCCGGGCAAGGGTCGTGAAGAATAAGATCGCCCCGCCCTTCCGCGACACCGAATTCGACATCATGTTCGACAGCGGAATCAGCTACGAAGGCGACCTGCTCGACTTGGCCCTGGCCTGTAACGTCGTCGATAAAAGCGGAGCCTGGCTGAACTATGGAGACGTGCGCCTCGGACAGGGCAGGGAAAACGCAAAGACGTTCTTGATCGAGAACCACGACCTTTGTGAAGAGATAAAAAACAAGGTCCTCGTCGTTAAGGGCCTTATCTCGAATGTCGAATGATGAGTGTCGAATATCGAAATACGCTTGTGGCACGGGCTTCCAGCCCGTGAAAACACGGCCAGGATGGCCGTGCCACGCAATACGAAATACGAAGTGCGCAATACGAGACCGCAGATGCCCACAGCAAAGCAAATAAGAGCCGGCTTCATAGAATTCTTCAAGGACAAGGACCATGAATTTGTCCCAAGCTCCCCGATAGTGCCAACAGGCGACGACACCCTGCTATTCGCCAACGCCGGGATGAACCAGTTCAAGGACATCTTTTTAGGCTTGACGCCCCCTCCATACCCGCGTGCCGCCAACAGCCAGAAATGCCTCCGAGTCAGCGGCAAGCACAACGATCTCGAAGAAGTCGGCAAAGACACCTACCACCACACGTTTTTCGAGATGTTAGGCAACTGGTCCTTTGGCGATTACTTCAAGGCCGAGGCAATCGAATGGGCCTGGGAGCTGCTCACGAAGGTCTGGGGCATCGAAGCGGACCGCCTGTGGGCGACGGTGTTCGGCGGAAGCCAAACCGACGGCCTGCCGAGAGACACCGAGGCCGCAGAGCTTTGGGCCAAAGTTACCCCCATACCGCCCGACCGAGTCCTCGATTTCGGCAGGAAGGACAACTTCTGGGAGATGGGCGAAACAGGCCCCTGCGGGCCGTGCAGCGAGATACATATCGACCTCGGCCCCGACAGATGCGATATGAAGGATGTCCCGGGCCATAAGTGCGGCGTCAACGCAGGCTGTGCGAGATACATCGAACTGTGGAACCTCGTCTTCATCCAGTACAATCACCGCGCCGACGGCAAGCTCATCCCGCTCTCGGCGAAATACGTTGATACCGGCGCAGGTCTTGAAAGGGTCGTAGCCGTCCTGCAGGGTAAATCCAGCAACTACGATACCGATCTGTTCATGCCCATAATCGCCGCCGCAGCCGAGATAACAGGGCACAAATATACCTCCAGGCTCGGCAACAAGACCGACAACGCCTTCCGCGTAATAGCCGATCATATCCGCGCACTGACCTTCGCAATAACCGACGGCGCCGCCCCCTCCAACGAGGGCAGAGGATACGTAATCCGCAGAATACTCCGCCGGGCCTCGAGGTTCGGCAGAGAGCTCGGTATGCACGAGCCCTTCCTCTATAAGCTCGTCCCCGTGCTCGTCGATTACCTCGGCGAGGCATTCCCCGAGGTTAAGACGCGGGCCGATTACGTCTCGACCGTGATAGAATCCGAGGAGGCGGGCTTCGGCAGGACCCTCGATAGGGGCCTCGAGATCTTCACCGACGCCGCCGACCGCGCAGCCAAAGGCCCGGAAGCCGCCATCAGCGGCGAAGACGCCTTCCAGCTCTACGATACCTTCGGCTTCCCGCTCGACTTGACCCAGCTTATGGCCCAGGAACGGGGCCTCAAAGTCGATACCGAGAAATTCAACGAGCTTATGGACGCCCAGCGTAAGCGGGCGCGGGCCGCACAAAAAAGCGATTCCCTGATGGCCGTACTGGCCGATACCGAGCTGCCCGCAACCGAAGACGTCCACAAGTACCATACCGACAGTTGTGATAGCAAAATCCTCGGATGGATCGACAGCGGCGGATTCAACGATAAAGGCCAAATCCCCACCGGCGCACAAGTCGGCCTTGTCCTGGACAAGACCTGCTTCTACGCCGAGGCGGGAGGCCAGGTCGGCGATTGCGGCGTAATAGAAACCGGCGACGCCCAATTCGTCGTCGAGGTCGCCGCAAGGATAGCCAACTGCGTCGTCCACCGGGGCAAACTCGCCCAGGGCGCTCTCGCCGTCGGTCAAAGCGTCAAGGCCGTGGTCGGCAAAGACAGAAGCTCCATAAAGAAAAACCATACCGCCACTCACCTGCTCCAGTGGGCCTTGCAGCAAACGCTTGGCGATTCAGTCGCCCAGCAGGGAAGCTACGTCTGCCCCGACTACTTGAGGTTCGACTTCACCTGTCCCAAGGCCCCGACCGCGGAACAGCTCAAGCAGGTTGAGCGCCTGGTCCGAGGCAAGATCGTCGCCGACCTGCCCGTAACCTGGGCGGTCATGCCCAGGGACAAGGCCGACAAGCTCGGGGCAATGGCGCTCTTCGGCGAAAAATACGGAAACGAGGTCCGCGTAGTCGCTATCGGTATAGAGAACGCAGAAGGCAAGAACGCAATACGCAATACGCACGACGCAATACGAGACGCATTCAGCAGGGAATTCTGCGGCGGCACACACGTCGAGAGGCTCGGCTCGATTGGCGGCTTCAAAATCGTCAAGGAAGAGAGCATCTCCGCCGGCGTCCGCAGAATCACCGCGCTAACCGGCACGGCCCTTAACGAGTATCTCGAAAAGGCATCCGACGTCGTCGATGAGCTCTCCATGGTTCTAAAGGCCCCCTCCGAAGGGCTTGTCGATAGAGTGGCCAAACTCTTGCAGGATAATAAGAAGCTCGCCAAAGAATTGAAAGCCGCTGCTCGCGGCGCAGGCTCCGACGCTATGGCGGAGGCTAAGAAGCTACTCGATAACTCCGAAAAGGCGGCCGAGGCGCACATAATCATCGGCAGGCTATCCACCACGTCGATAGAGCAGGCCAGGGAAGCCATAGACATGCTCAAGAAAAAGGCCAAGTCCGCCGTTGTAGTTCTCGCTTTGGCCGAAGCCGATGATAAGGCAACACTCCTTGCCGGTGTCACCGACGACCTGATCAAGAAGGGCCTAAAGGCCGGCGACATCGTCAAAGAAATCGCGCCGATAATCGACGGCGGCGGAGGCGGAAGACCACAAATGGCACAGGCAGGCGGCAAAAAACCGGATAAGATCCCCGACGCGCTCGCAAGAGCCGCCGAAATAATAAGACAAAAACTTGCAGACGCCTGACATTGATAAAGTTCAACTGTCCAAAATGCGGCCAGAAGCTCAGAGTGCCCGACGACCGCGGCGGCCGAAAGGGCCGATGCCCCAAATGCAAAAACTCAATCTTAATCCCCGACAGCCAGAAAGTGGCAGACCTGCTGACCCCCGCCCCCCAAGCCGATAGCCGACAATTCCAGGAACAACCACACTACAACCTGACCTTCCTCGATAACCCGCAAAAAAGCGAGCCCCCGCC
>JAFGTU010000496.1 GCA_016933985.1 Sedimentisphaerales bacterium
CGGTTGTAGGCCCCGACGTGGACGAGCTGGTCCATCGCGATAGTCAGGAAGTCCACGTACATAATCTCCGCCACGGGCCGCAAACCGCGAAGGGCTGCCCCGACGGCGCCTCCCGCTATCGCGGCCTCGGATATTGCCGTGTCGATAACTCTATCGGTTCCGTATTTGGCCGAGAGTCCGCGTGTAGCCTGGTATGCCCCGCCGTACAGGCCGACGTCTTCGCCCATTACGATAACTTTTTCGTCGCGTTCGATCTCTTCGCCCTGCCCGGCGGTAACGGCCTGACCTATCGTCATGACCTCCATCCCGAATTTCGACTGAACGACGGCCTTTGCCTCGTCGGCGGCGGCCTTCTTTGTCTTCGCCTTCGATGCCGCCAGGGCCTCTTCGAACGCGGCCTGCGCCTGCCGAACTTTTTCGCTATTGGCCTTGTCTGTCTCGATGACCTCAGCGGGGTAGCTCTCTTCCACATAGACGTCCTTTGCGACGTCCTCGGGCTTGGGCCACGGGCTGTCTAAGCCGAACTGCGTTGCCGCCTCGATAGTGGCATTGGCCCTTTCCTTGATTGCGTCGAGCTCCTCCTGCGTGCACAGACCGTCGTCCAGAAGCCTTTTTCCCAGCACGATGATCGGGTCCCTGTCATGCCAGGCCTTTTCCTCGGCCTTCGTGCGGTATTCGCGTGGGTCGCTTCGGCTGTGGCCGTACCACCGGTACGTCTTCGCCTCGATTATTGTCATCTGGTTGTCTTTTCTCGCCGGAGTAATTGCCTCGCGCACGGCGAGGAACATCTCGACCGCATCCTGCCCGTCAACTATTACGCCGGGCACGTTGTAGGCGTAGGCACGCTCGGCGATGTCTTCAAGGTTGCTCGCGCACAGCGTCCCCTCAACCTCGCTGCCTGAGAACGGAACGCTCATGCCGTACAGGTTGTTTTCGATTACCGCGATGAGGGGAACGTGCAGCGTCGAGGCCATGTTCATCGACTCGTGGAAGCTGCCGGTGTTGGTCGAGCCGTCCCCGAAGAAGGAAAGAACGACTCTGCCCGTCTTCTTGTATTTCTCAGCCAGCGCCGCGCCGACGGCCGGCGGCTGGTTGCCCCCCACAATGCCGGTCGAGCCGAGATTATTGCACTTCTCGACCTCTGCGATGTGCATCGACCCGCCCCGCCCCTTGCAGTACCCGGTCTCTTTGCCCATTAATTCTGCCATCATCTGGTTCCAATGGCTCTGCCGCTCCTCTTCCGTATTCGCGTATTTATTGCCGATAGCCCCGCAGTGCCCGTGGCCTCGGTGCGTCGAGCCGATTACGTCGCCCCGCTCGATGGCCGCAATGGCGCCCACCGCCACCGCCTCCTCGCCCGCATATAGATGCGAGGCCCCTTTTATGATGTTCTGGCCGAGAAGATCGAATACCTTCTCCTCGAAGAAGCGGATCTCGTGAATCGTCCGCAGCCAGTCTTTCGCGTTCTCAAGGGTGATTACCCCGTCTTTAATGAGGTCTTTGATCTTCAAGACCGGCCGTTTCCGCCTGTCCTCAATACTGAAGTCCATATTGCATTGCTCCTGTCAAAATTGGCCTTAGCAGGTCAAAAAACCGCTTTTCGTATCAAACCAACCCCGCTAAAACCACCAAAAACGGGTAATATACCAAATCCCCCACCCCAGAGCAAGCCAATTCGCCGATTCCCCCGCATTTTCCCTCACAAACGCGCACTAAGCCCCCTATCAGCCAATCCGGTGCTCAGAATCAAGGTATTGAACGATCAGAAATGCCTGGGATACCTATCATGGACTGTCCACACCGGTTGTGAAGGACCAGGTCGTTCCATGCATAATTCGGTAGTCATTGAGTTCATCAACGCGCCAGTAATAGGTAGTACTTTCAGCGAGTGGCCCGGGGAAGAACGTTGTCTGAACTTGCGTTGTCTGAAAGGGAGGCGGATTTGTTGTGCCGAAATAGATTTTATGTGACGTAGCAAGTTGACCAGATCGCCAAGACAGGATTGCGTTTGCCGGAACATCGAAAGATCCGTCCGGAGGGTCTGGCTCGGTGGCTCGATATGGAACTTGCGATATAGTGAATGACCAGATGTAGCCAAATGTGATGGTGCCGTTGGCTGCAATCGTGTCGATACGCCAGTAATAGGTGGTGTTCACGTCTAACTCACTGCTGCGACCGAAGTTACATTCGTTTTCCAGATCCCAACTCGCTGGCATGTTTCCCTTGTACTGAGGGGAATTGCTGCGAGCATCTCTCAACGCAGTATAATCTGTGCCCAGGTAGATATCATGAGAAACGGCGCATAATGATTCCGGATCAAGTTCTCCGGTCGGGCTGATTCTTGGTGGGTAGCAGTAAGCTTGCCATCGTAAGGTAACCCAGACACCAACGTCTTCTTGGCCATCTGGCGGGCTCAGCAGTCTTGCTGGCATCGGGTAAACGTTACGGCCAAACCAGTGGTCGGAGAGTAGAACGAAGTCGATGAAGTTTACGACGCAATCGCCGTTTATGTCGCCTGCAACTATTGTCTCGCACGGTGCCTTGCCGAAATATGATTTGCTCGCCTCCGCCGTCCCGCCATAGACGCCAATGTTGATTCGCCCACCATTGGGGAACGGCTCTTGCCCGAGCGAAATGTTCGGATCTCCGGCATCTATACAGGGGCTGGTTGAATCGTCTCTTACCCAAACCTGTCTCTCAGCATCCCATCGCCCGCCCTGCGACTTCAAATGATAATCCCCGGGGACGAAGAAATCGTCGTTCGCATCTTCGGGCGTGCCGTTGGGGTCCCAATAACCCGGATCAACGAAACACGGGTCGGTGTCAATATTGCCGTATCCCGGCCATGCGCCGGGGATATCGCAGAAGCTAACGAGAAGATTCGAGTGATCATCAAGAACGAAACTATCTGGGCCATCCCATATGATGCTGTTTCTCATATGAAAAGTTGACGCGGGCCCGTAAGCCGGGTCGACAACAATAAGAGTATTTCCCTCACTGGCGTAGTTGTAGGCAAATGTACAATTGGCAAAGGTTATCTCAGTTCCCTCGCAGAAGAATACTCCTCCTTTGGCGGCCCAGTTGCCAACAAAAAGGCACTTGGTGACGGATACCTCGCTTAGTGCAACAGCCAAAGCTCCTCCAAATCCCCTCGCGAAATCGTCCGGGAAGGCATAGTTACCCTGGAATACACAATCAGTGATTGTGATGTTGCCTCCTCTGATGCGGACGGCTCCTGCTTTGTTGTCAGTTGCACAATTGTTCCGAAAGATACATCCTGCTATCACACCGTTGCTTTCGTAGTAGTTGATTGCACCGGCTCCCTTGGCCGAATTATCTGTGAAAAGGCAATCCCTTATCACGACGCTGCTGCTGTCTTCACCATAGACTGCACCGGCCCAACTTGCTACGTTTCTGGCGAACGTGCAATTCTTGATGGTTGGGCTGGTTTGGGTGCAGTATATTGCGCCCCCATATGCAGAAGAGCAGCCGTTGATGATTGTCAGGCCATCGAGGATTGAGTTTGCGTCTTCGTTGGTGTGGAAGAGGAATGCCCGGCCGGAGCTGTTGCAGTCTATTATTGTTTGGGCGACGACTTCGGGACTTGTGGGATTTGTGGAGCGGACGGTTATTGCCTTGCCGAGGAAGTCTATGTCACGATTCCCTAGGCCGGTATATCTGCCGGGCTGGACCTCGACAACATCCCCGCCATTAGCATCGTAAATCGCCGCCTGGATATTGTTAAAATCCGCCGCACCGTCGTCATCGACGGTGATTATCTTTGCCCGGCATGTAATTGCAGCCAGGACGAATACCAATATGCAGATGGCCTTCTTCACTATCGCATCCTCGCAATACCAATTTGACCGCATTATACCGTCTTTGCGGCGACTTTGCAAGGATTTTTCCCTATTTCGTGTGATCGGATGCCGATTTGTCCCTATTCAATAATCCGCGTTAATCTGCGAAAATCTGAGAAATCTGTGGTTAAAATTCCCCCCATCTACCACGGCACGCCCGCAATCTCGACCGATTCGCCCGCCGCCGGGACGGTAAACGGAATGTATGGCTCCTTGAGGTCATATTGCCATACGAACCACCGCATCGAAGGCTCGTCCAGCGAAACGTCGAATGTGAACTCCGCCGCTACCGGCTGGCCGTCGGCGTCCACGGCCTTGATCTCAATCGCCAGCCGATCCAATTCGACCCTCTCGCCCGCCACGAATCCCTTGCTTGGTTCGCGAAATATCGTATTGAATTCCTGCAGGAAGAATATGAAATGCAGCCAAATCTCTTTCGGCCGCTCCCAAAAAAGCAGACTGCCCGTCATAGCCCTGACTTCGAGAACCTTATCCGCGGTGCGGGTAACTTTCAGCTGAGAAAACGCAGGCGCAAGCACCCGAAGCGACCGCGGGATCCCGCGGCCTTCCAAAGCAGTCTTCGCCGGCAGACCTATGAGGAAAAGAGGAGAAGGCGAATTCACCACAACAACATCACAACTCGACACATCATCGGGCAAATCGAGATCGAAGGTCATCTCCGTTATGCCCGTCCACTTCGAATATATAAACGGGGCAACCACTCTGCCACCGGCCGAGCAGACAACGTGCACAAAAAGGAACAATCCACAAAACGTCCACACAGGCATCCGCCACAGCCGATGCCCCCTCGGCAAATCTTCCCTCGTAAGCACCCCGCCGACGAACTGCGTCACAAGCCCCATCGCCCCCACCCCCACAAAGAGCAGGTTGCGGTTCGACGCCATCGTCGCACAAATCGGCACCGTCGCAAAGACCATCCCCAAAAACCAAAATCGAGCCACCCTGTCTCGTCGAATTGTCGGCCTCAAAACAGCCAGCAGCACTACCAGCACGATTGCAACGACCGCATACACCTTGACCCTCGCCGAATCGCTGAACATGTAATACGCATCCGCAGCAGATC
>JAFGTU010000497.1 GCA_016933985.1 Sedimentisphaerales bacterium
GCGTCAAGCCCGCGATCCGAGCGCTGGGTCGATTCTGAGGCGAATATTTGACGACAAATTATCAATTAGTTCAAAATGAACGTTGACTTGGGCCGGTTTACGGCCTATTATTACTTGTGAATCGACGGGCGTCGTTTTCTTTAAGGCCATGGGATGTGCGCTAAGCGGCTGCAGCTTGGAATATTAGCATTTTTAGTATTGTGCCAGTCCCCAGGCATGGTAAGTGCTGACCGGGGCGGGGTTGGCGTGGGCGCTGCGGAGTCGGTCAAGACCGCCGAGCTTGACCCTCAACTGACACTCTTCAAAGGCGCGTTGCTTGACAAGGGTTCAAGTGACCAAATACGAATAAACGCTGCGGCAGTATTGTTGCTGAGCGACAATCCCCTTGCGCGTGAGATCCTGCTTGGTGCGCTTAAGCAGGCCGAAAACGTTGCGGTGTGGGATGCCGTCTGTAAGGCGCTGATCCAGGCCGGGATGGAGAGGGGAACCATAGGTCGCGCGGATGATTTTATCGAGCCGTTGCTTGGCGTCATGGCCGCCGAAAGCTCAACAACCGCCAAATTAGCTGCTGAGGCGACCCTGATCTTCCCCTATGAGCGGATATCCGAGCAGCTCGATAAGATAATAAACGACGACTCCGTACCGTTGAAGGCAAAACTCATTGTTATTTATGCACTCGAGTTGCATCCCGATGTAGGGGCTGCGGTTGCACTTCTCAGGCTGGTTGACAATCCCCAGCAGGAGCTTGCTGATGATGCGAAAAGGGCGTTGCTCGCTATAGGGATATCGGCAGGTGAGGATGCTGCGGCTCGAAAGGCAATAATCAAGCAATTGAAAGCTGGAGACCCAACCGCCTTTCTGCAGAGACGTTTGATTCGGAAGGAGTCGCTTATCCGCAGCGCCAAGGCTGAATTGGCGCTTTGGCAAAACCGCTACTTAACGGCCCTGGGCGAGGTATATGCCGCGATCGCCGATGATACGGAAAAAGCCAAGTTTCTGGCGGGACATTTGAGCGGTTCTGAGACCGTTGTGAGGCTCTGGGCGCTGGAGAGAATTCGGCAGGACCGTGTGGGCACAAGGCCTAATCCGAAACTGCCTTCTGAAGTTGGCGCTGTTCTGGTCGCCCTGATTTCGGATAGTGATAGGAACGTTCGGCTTAAGACGGCCGGCGTCTTGTCTTTTATGACTGAGGTTGACTCCGCACAGCAGTTGTTGGCCCAGCTCGGAAACGAACAGGACGGCGAGGTCAGAATGGAGCTTTTCAGTGCGTTGAGCAGGGCGTGCTATATCGCATTTCTGCCGAACTCGAAGGTGAAGATCGCCCCGGAGATACGAAAACAAACGCTCGAATGGGCGGTCAAGTATTTGTCGGACGAAACGGCGCAAAAGGCGCGAAAAGGGGCGGAAGCCTTAAGGATGCTCCTGGAGCAGGATGGATTGACGGATTCTGAGGCCGATAAATACTTTGGTTTTCTTGCTAACAAGTACCTTTCTCTGAAAAAAGACTCCGATGGGCCCCTTCGCGGCGAGCTGCTCAGCACCATGGCATCTCTGTGTGGTCCGCAGAGTGTTCGCAGAGACCTCTCGATCAAGCAATTCGGGCCGCTCTTTGAGGCTGCTCTGACCGACAAGACCGATTCTGTCCGCGAATCGGCGGTTGACGGGCTTGCCTATATTGACAAGGCGGCGATCCTGAAGAGGCTTAGGAAGGACTTCGTCAATGATGCAAGCATGATAATAAGGAAGAAACTGATAAACCTGGCGGCTGAGGTAGGCGGGAAAGAGGATTTGCCTTGGCTGGCCGGGAAAGTGGGGGTAAACTCAGAAAGCGAACCGGCTTGGCAGGCAATGCTCAAGATATTCAATGGTGCCGATGCCGACACTCTGAGCGCCTGGGTGGAGAATATTGTTGCTGAAACTGGCGGCATAAGGGCCTCTGACAGCCAGAGGATTACATTTTTGGAAATCGCAGAGCGAAAAGCCGTTGCAGAAAACAAGCCCCAAATGCTCCAAGAGGTCAGAGAAAACCTCGCTGAGCTCTACAAGAAGACCGGGCAATTCGAGCTTTCGGCGGACTATTTAAGCCGATTATATGAGACTGCGGCGACTGCTAAGGCGAAAAGAGCAATATTACCGGACCTTATGTATGTTTATTTGCGAATCCCTGAGGTTGATTTAGCCTCAAAACTGGTGGAAAACTGCCTTCAGGAGCAGGATCTGGATACTAATGACGCTGTTCTACGGTCAGTGGACGATTATTTTGCAGAACTCCCGGCGGGCGCAGAGCCAAACGGATTATTGGACGCATTTGGCAATATCCAGGTCCCAAGGGGCAGGCCATTGTGGCAGAATCGGCTCAGGGAGTGGATGATCCGCTTCGGCAAGGTTCAGGCCAGCGGGAAGCTGGAGCCGGACGGGACATAGAGTGCCATCCGTTGAGTGCTCAATTGGCTGACCTGAGCGTTTATGCCGCGATGGTGGGGCAACGACCATTTGCAGAAATTTCTTTTTTTTCAGATTTTTCGAGATTTTCAAGTTTTTTGTGTTTGCACATGGCTCTGAGTTTCTGTAAACTTAGCGATTTATACCAAAGGGCTTAGGACAATTGAGATTTCTGGATGCCGGTTTAACAAAGCCGGGGCCAGAGACAAGGGAAGTGTTCGTATATTTGTATGTACGGACAAGGCAGGTTTGTTGGTTCTTATTCGATCTCCGAGTTGGCTTGGCAGATCGAGTGTCGCTGCTGTAGCTCAGCCGGTAGAGCGCGTCCTTGGTAAGGACGAGGTCATGGGTCCAAATCCCATCAGCAGCTAAATGCAACTGGTTCAAGCCGGGACGCCGCGATCCGTTTTGACGGGGCGCGATAGGTTTTGGTTGTGGGTAGGCTATAGATTTAGTTTTTTTAGCGTTTGGGAATTAGGTGGTAGAGCAAAAGACTATGGAGCAATTCAATACTAACCCAGGACATTGGAGGTTTAGATAAAGATGGCTAAGGCTGTATTCGAGCGAACAAAACCGCATATCAACGTTGGAACTATCGGTCATGTGGACCACGGCAAGACGACTCTGACAGCCGCGATGACGAAGGTGATGGAGTTTAAGGGGCTGTCGAAGTTCAAGTCTTACGACGAGATTGCCAAGGCCTCTGAGTCCCAGGGTCGGCGGGATCCGACGAAGATTCTGACGATATCGACGGCGCACGTTGAATACGTTACGGAGAATCGACACTACGCCCACGTCGATTGCCCGGGTCACGCGGACTACGTAAAGAACATGATAACCGGTGCGGCACAGATGGACGGGGCTATTCTTGTAGTCAGCGCCGCTGACGGCCCTATGCCTCAGACGCGCGAGCATATTCTGCTGGCCCGGCAGGTTAACGTGCCGAAGATTGTGGTGTTCCTTAACAAGGTTGACTTGGTTGACGATCCGGAGCTAATCGATCTGGTCGAGCTCGAGATAAGAGACCTGCTGAACAAGTATGAGTTTCCCGGCGACGATATCCCGATTATTAAGGGCAATGCCTTGGGAGCGATGAGAGCCCAGAGCATAGACGATCCTGTCTGCCAGGCGATTATCGAACTGCTCAAGGTGATGGATGAGTACATTCCCATCCCGGTACGCGAGGTTGATAAGCCGTTTCTTATGCCTATCGAGGATGTCTTTAGCATCAAGGGTCGCGGCACGGTTGGGACAGGGCGTGTGGATCGCGGGAAGATTCATGTGGGCGAGGAGGTCGAAATCATCGGTCTTTCCAAGGATATTCGCAAGACCGTTGTTACGGGCGTCGAGATGTTCAACAAGACACTTAGCGAAGGACAGGCCGGCGACAACATCGGACTGTTGCTGCGTGGCGTGGAAAAGAAAGAGCTTGAGCGCGGGCAGGTTTGTGCGGCGCCCGGCAGCATTACGCCTCATACTAAGTTCGAGTCCGAGGTCTATGTGCTAACGAAGGAAGAGGGCGGTCGGCATACCCCGTTCTTCCCGGGTTACAGGCCTCAGTTCTACTTTAGAACGACCGACGTTACCGGTTCTATTCACGCAATGAAGAGCCGGGACGGCAAGACGGCTGAGATGTGTATGCCCGGCGATAACATAGCCATGGATGTTGAGATTATTTCGCCGATAGCTATGGAAGAAGGGCTTCGCTTCGCTATTCGCGAAGGCGGTCGGACGGTCGGCGCCGGCGTAGTGACCAAGGTTGTCGAATAATTGTCTCGGTTTAGATTCGCATCTGCCCGAGTGCAGCAGGCGAGTTCTCCGGGTAACGTAGTATATCCGGCATGGAGGCCGTGGCGAATAACGTATTATTCTGCCCCGGTCGGCGCGCCCGGATGGGAACGAACTGTATGGCCAAGAAAAAAAGCAAAAGGGAATATGTCTGGCTTGAATGCAGTCAGTGCAGCTCAAGAAACTATCGGACGGATGTCAGTGTGGCGGAGGGTACGCCGAAGTTCACCCTAAAGAAGTATTGCAAAAAGGAGCGTGCCCATACAGTTCACAAGATACGGCGAAAATAGGCTTGCGCCCCTCCTTACGGTGCCAGTGAAAACGATAGTTAGGCCAGTAGCTCAATTGGCAGAGCGTCGGTCTCCAAAACCGAAGGTTGGGGGTTCGACTCCCTCCTGGCCTGTTTTTGCCGAGTTGAATTGTCGGCGAGTTCAACGAGACGGATTCAATAAGGGATTTTTTGATCATGGCTTTTAATATCTACAAACGAGGCCAAGGCAAATATACAAGGCTGTGCACGGCCTTTGGCGGGGCGTTAATCGCCGGGGGCGGCTGTTGGAGGCTTTATCAGAAGCTTGGCGCCTGGCTGACGAGCCTGCCGAGGAATACTGCGATGTGGGTCGAGATCATGGTTCCGGTCGGGCTATTCACGGTTTTGGCCCTTTTTCTGTTGTGGCTCGTAAACAAACATTCTGTTGCCGACTTCATGATCGCCGCCGAGGGTGAAATGAAGAAGGTTAGCTGGTCGAGCAGGCAGGAGATCGTTGTTTCGACGACCGTCGTGATTGTCGTTGTGATCCTGATGGCTTTGGTGCTGTTCGTTACGGATATGACTTTCAGGACGTTTTTCACGTGGATACTGGAAGGATAGTGGTTGTGCAGTCGAAGGGCACATGCGGTACGGATTAGAATATAGGAAATAAGGTACTGATATGCAGTGGTACGTTCTGCGAGTTGCGGCAAACAAAGAGGTTCAGGTCAGGAAGTCTCTTGCGCAAAAAGTCGAGAAGGAAGGTCTGAGCGACATTATCGGCCGAGTTGAAGTTCCCGTCGAGCAGATCAAGCGGATCCGCGGCAACAAGCAGACCGTCCACAAAAGGAAACTGTACCCGGGTTATGTGTTCATGGAGATGGAGGCTACCGAAGACGGTCGCGTGCCGGAAAAGGCCTGGTTCGTAATCAAGGGGACTGCCGGCGTCGGCGATTTCATAGGCACCGAGGGCGTGCCGACTCCCATGAGAGATACTGATGTGGCCAAGATGTTGCTGGAGGCCGAGAAGCCTGAAGAGGCTCCGAGCATCAAGGTCGAGTTCCAAAAGGGCGACCAGATCAAGATTCGTGAAGGGGCGTTCGAGAACTTTGAGGGGGTCGTCGATTCAATCGACTCAGAACGGGGGATTGTCAAGGTGATTGTGACAATATTCGGCAGAAGCACTCCCCTTGACATAGAGTACTGGCAGATCGAGAAAGTGTGATTGTCATCGCTGAGGAATTCGGCGTCTGATATCCGAGGAGGTTCAGTTAACCAGATATTGACA
>JAFGTU010000498.1 GCA_016933985.1 Sedimentisphaerales bacterium
GCACCAGAGCTTCCAGTCCTGGCCGACCGAGTCGCGGTCGCTGGGCCAGCTTCTAAAGACCGCGGCTGATATCTTTATGTCGGGCCTGATTCGCTTTGCTCTTTCAGCGACGGCGGCCACGACCGTAGTAATCTGTTGCCGCCTGAAATCGAGCCATTTGTCCCTGATGGCGTCGTTGTTCCGCACGTCACTCGGCCAGTTGGCAAGACTTCTGCCGAGAGCCTTTTCAAACCGTTGCCGGCAGCCGTCGCAAAAACACCCCTCCTCGCCCGGGTAACGGATGTAGTCGAAGTGCAGCCCATCGACGGCATATTTGCGCGCCACTTCGAGCATGGATTCGATTTCGAGCGTTTGATTAGCCGGGTGGGATGGGCACAGCCAGCGGTCGTTGGGCGTCAGGTCGTAGTTCACCTGCGTTCTGCCCTGTGCCTTTATATCCGCCATGAATTTCTTATCCGTGGCCCAGCCCATATTGTAATTGACCTTCCAGACGTGGCATTTGACGCCGTACTTTTTGCAGGCCGCCAGGCACAGCTTAATCTGGTCGCTCTTTTCGGCGACGGTATTCGACCTCGGCAGGGCATCGCTCTCGTAGAAGGCCACGCCGCCCCAGAGCATGTTGGGAAGAATAGTGGTAAAACCGTTTTCGGCAAGCGTCTTTATCGCTTGGTCCCACGTCATCCCGGAGACTCCGAAAGCGCTATGGCACCAAAAGGCGCGGTGTTCGTCGCGCAGGGGCTTCTGGGCAAGACAATAGGCGTCGATCATGGACCGGCGAGCCTCTTGCGAAGCTAAAATGGCCAGCGAGAACTTGCTTTGCGAGACGAGCTCTTCCGCCAGGCTTCGACGCTCTTTCGCCTGACTGAGTGCCGACAAGGCCTTCTTATCACCTGATGCGAGCCGGCTTATGTCACGCTCGGCTGAGCTGAAATCATCATAGGGTCCGAGCTGGGCGATTTCCGCGATGCCGTTCTTGGCAGCATCGCGCCAGAGCTGCGGCGAGAGGTTGCCGACCATGGAAAGCAGCAGTTGCAGCTTGTTGCCCGGGTCATCGGCAAGCACGACATGCGTAAGAAACATACAGTTATCGCTGACCAGCAGTGCGGGCTGATCGGTGGATTGCCCCTTGTTGTCGTGCCACAAGGCGGCGACCCGACTGCGACTTTCGATAGGCAGCGCCTGCTGTATGTTCCAGGATGCCTGCTGCGTTGTCTGAGGCATTCCCTCGAGGCCCAGGCCCGCAGGACGAATAGAGGCGAACCAGCCGGCATATTTCTGCCGAACGTGCGGGCCCTTCCGGATGCCCACAATCTCTTCCAGAGAATCGGGCAGGGTATAACAGGCGATGAGCTTGCCGCCGGCCCGTAGAAACGAGGCGAGCGCCTTCGTGGCTTCATCGGGCATCTTAGGATTGTAAGACAGAATGACGAGTTCGGCGGCCTTGAGTCTGTCGGCTCTGATGTCACGCTCGCTTGCCATAATATAAGGCAGGCCGGCCCGGTGGAGGAGGTCCGCAACAATATCCGCGTATTGTCCGCCTGCCTTTGCCTCCTTGGGATTCGAGTCGCCCCGCGCGATAACAATCTTGGCTTGTGCCCCATACAGGCCCAGGGCGGTTATGTAGAATTCGGTGTCTTTATCCTGTCCCCGCCACGCCGAGATACGGATTGTATCGATCTGGCCCCAGCCAGAGGGCTGCCCTTCGGTTCGCATCGTACTCTTATCGATCCTGATGGCACCCCAACCGGCCGAAGCCGGGGCGTCGAAGCTCCCCGCATACCACCCCTGACCGCTACGAAAGTAAAAGCTGAAATGCGATACCGGCGAAGCATCGACGCAGTAAAAAAGAAACTGCACGCCCTTGCACATAGTCAGGTCGAGTCTCAACTGGCGGTCCCATGAGGCCCGCTCAATCTTCGTGCCCTTGAAATTGCACGGCATTCGAAGGGCCTTTGCTCCGCCGATGTCAATCAACGAAACTTCTTTGCCGCCCGTCATCGGTTGCCATACCTTCTGGGCAACCTTGTCCGAGTATGTCAGGGAGTCCACTAAGGCGTAACCGGTGCGGGGAACCGCCGGCGGCGATTGTGATGCAGCCAACGACGAGACTGCGCAAAGAATAGCAAGTACGACGGTCAAACGACTGTGCATTTCAATGGCTCCTAAAAAGGCTCGATATCATTCCCCTAATCATTATATGCCCGCCTTTCCGTATATGCCAGCCGTTATTCCGATGTAAAACACACGTTGACCGGCATCGAGCAAACAGGCGAAGCATGTCGCTAAGTCCTTTGTGCATATGGACTTGGGATTGAGAATCCAACGGAGGTAACATAAATGTCGTTTGAGGTGCGCCGGGGACCTGCAAATTGACATACTCACAATGTGTACTTGCCCCTTCCAGCAGTCGCTCCCGGTTTATGACTGCCCTTGAAATAGCCGATATGATGTTTCGGACGACCGAAAATGGCCTCATTATTCCGATAGTCCGGCCTGAACTTTGTTGACAAAGCCGGAGTAGGTATGCTAAAATATCTTTGTGTACGGTTACCCGTGTCTAAGTTCTATGCGGGCCCGCTGGTTGAGATGGAGCCGGATAACCGTAACCATAGGAAGATCGCTCAAGGAAACAGAAGATGTTCATACCCAAGATTTTCGTGCTGTGCGCAGTTGCGCTAATCCTATTTCTTGTGTACCCCGTTTATGCAGCTTGTCCTGTTGGCGACGTTCATCAGGATGCCGATTGCCAGGTCAACTGGCTGGACCTAAGGGATTTTGCC
>JAFGTU010000002.1 GCA_016933985.1 Sedimentisphaerales bacterium
CATAGTACAGCGTCCCATCCCGGGAGAGAAACCACTCGCCCGGTGCATCGAGAGCCGTTTTGAAATTCTCAAGCTGGAATCGCGTATTGTCAGGCCAGCCCGAATAGCTCTTGAGCTGTTCTCCAACCGTAACGATAATATTGGCCGACGTGTCTATATCCGTCAGGAACCGCCTGGTTATGCACCATTTATGATACGCCACCAGCGTGACATCCTGAATCTCCCGGCTGCTCAGTTCTGCCAAAGGCTTGAGCGTATCGCCGCGCAGCTCGGTCGTTCGCCGATATTGCCCCTGCTGGCCCTGGACCGGCGCCTCGGATGAGTTGCTCATGTAGTGATACCACTTGTTCGGCGTCCGCGCGCGAACGGCACGCTCGCCGTTGACAAACAACTGCTCGAAATACCACTTGCCGCTTGCGACGTCTGCAATCTGGGCCTCCCAGATGCCGTCATTGCCCTTTTTGAAACCCGTAATCTTTCGCCCTCCGGAAAACACCGGTCTGGCGCCGGCGGCAGCCTCGTAGGTAATCGGACATTCTCTCGTTCCGCTATCCTGAGCGGTCAGGACAAACGGTTCGGTCAGGTTATAGAGTCCTCCGGCGACAATTACGCGCAGAGGTTCCTTGAGGGGGCCTTGCGCCTTTAGCTGGCGAATCGCATCGCGAGCCTCTGCAAGTGAGCTCAAAGCCCCGTCCCTGCCTCCCGGAGAAACACGAAGAGTAACCGCCCCGGCACATTCAATCAGCAACGCAAAAACCGGCAATCCAAAGAGCCAACATCCAAATCCTATACGGTGTGTTTTCATACCTTTGACCTCACTTTCAAGAGTGCCAACAAGACCCATTCTGGTTTGCACGCGCAATATACCCCAAAGCCCGCTCCCACGAGAAGAAAAAAAAACGCACCCTTGCCCCGGCAAACACCTCGCAGCCCTATTCCTCTGACCTCATTTTGGACCTGCAGAAGGCCGTCGCAGACCTTATTATCAGCATTTCAGGGGATTTATCAGCGGTCCATTTTGGCTTGGCTCTTGACGGATTGGCCCGCAAAATGCTATAATTAGCGTATAGTATTGGAGTTGGTGTGCGGGAAGATGATTAGTTGGCATCACTCCCGTTGTGCGTGGTTGCACCAGGATTTATCTGCGACGAAACAGCGCGCGGCAGAGGCGCTCAAGATACGCTCACTTGAAAGGGTAAAAAAATGAAAAGTGCAAAGATTTCAGTAATTCTGGTTTTGGCTTTGGGCTTGACGGTGTGTTCAGCCGGCGTCAGCAGGGCAGACCCGATGGGTACGGTGTTCACGTACCAGGGTCGTTTGATTGACTCCAACAGCACGGCGGACGGGCTGTATGACTTTCAGTTCAAGCTATACGACGCAAATGTTGCGGGTACACAAAAAGGAAACACGATTAACAGCGGCGAGGCGGATGTAATCGACGGTTACTTCACAGTAGCGCTGGATTTCGGCGGGGGGATCTTTGATGGGAACGATCGGTGGCTGGAGATTGGCGTGCGTGCGGGCGAGCTTGATGACCCGAACGCATATACTCTGCTGACCCCGAGGCAGCGGATGGCGGCGGCGCCATACGCACTATACGCCATGACGCCTGCAGGGCCCAAGGGCGAGCAGGGCAATGCAGGCCCGCAAGGCCCGATAGGGCCGGAAGGTCCACGAGGCCCCCAGGGTGAACAAGGACCCATAGGGCCTCGGGGATTACAAGGTGTGCAGGGACCAAAAGGCGACACGGGCGATACAGGCGCGACTGGGCCGGCAGGTGCGCAGGGACCGGCTGGGCCGACTCTGGGCATTTATGACTCTCTCGGCTTGGCCGGCTCGGCGGGACACGCGGCAGGCGATGCGGGAGGAAGAACACTCTACAGCTTAGGCAACGTTGGCATCGGGACGGCCAGTCCGCAGCAAGCTCTCGATATCGACTACGGTAATCTGCTGGTGGAGGGACTGGCCGGCTATAGCGGAGCCGGAGACGAGGGCGTAGTGTACCTTGGTGATACGAGCCACTATATAAAGGCGATATACGGTTTTGGCGTCCAGATCGGAACATGGGGTGTCAATCCCGGCTTTTCACTGAGGGAAGGTTCAGGCAAAGTGGGAATTGGAACAACGGATCCCCAGCAGAATCTCGTTGTTCAGGCTGGGATGCCGCGGATAGCACTGGCGGAAAGCGGCGGCGATACCGGAATGATCGAATACTGGGTGGACAGCAATCAAATCCGGCTGCAGCACTGGACTAACTACGGGGCCACCTGGGACAAGAATATGATGGTTCTTTCCGGCGACAGCGGGAACGTGGGCATAGGAACGGATGATCCGAGCGAAAAGCTGCACGTGGCCGGAAATATCAAGACATCGGGAAATGTCCAGGTGGGAGGCAACATCGTGGAATTGCAGCCCGGCTTTGTGGCGGGAAGCGTCAGGTACCAGGGAAATCAGATACGACTCTATGGCGGCAGCAGCGGTCTGGCGTATTATGACGCCACAATAACTGAGAAGGTAAAGATTTCAAGCAACAACAAAGTTGGAATCGGCACTACAAATCCACAGTCTATGTTGAGTGTGGGCGGAAGCGGCACATCGTGGGCCTCTGTTTATGGCGAGAGCGCCGGAAGCGTGGGAATGGGCGTCTATGGCGAGGCGACGGGCACGAGCGGATCCGGCGTTGTCGGCGTCGCCCGTAACAACGGTGACTACGAGAACTACGGCGGCAACTTCACTGCATACGGTCGGCGTGGCAGGGCCGTCTATGCTTATGCATCCGGGGACTACGGTGTGGCCGTCTATGGGTATGCCTCAGGCACACAGGCAAGAGGAGTGCTCGCAAGAGGCACTCAATACGACTTTTATGCCGATGGTCCCGGGACCGACTACGGGTCGTCCAGTTCCATTCGCTGGAAGAGCGATATTCGAGAAATTGATGAGCCGTTGGAGAAGATAATGAGCCTGCGAGGCGTGTATTTCAACTGGGATGCAGAGCACGGCGGAACCCACGATGTCGGAATGATAGCAGAGGAGGTCGGGCGGGTACTGCCGGAGATTGTCGATTACGAGGAAAACGGAAAAGATGCTATCGGTATGGACTATGCCAAGCTAACCCCACTGCTCGTCGAAGCCGTCAAGACGCTCAGAACAAGGGTTGATGAACAGCAGAAACAAATCGATAATTTGCAGAACGAGCTTGCGCAGTTGAAAGAATCGCTAAGTAAGCGTATTCTTTCGAACTAAAGTTTTTTACATGGAGAAGCAATATGCGAGTCGTAGGAAAGACAAATGTCCTGATGTGCCTGTTCTGTCTTGTTGTCTCGACAGAGGTTGTGTTGGGAATGAGTACGGTGTTCACGTACCAGGGCAAGCTGATTGATTCCAACAGCCCGGCTGACAGGCTGTATGATTTTCAGTTTAAGCTTTACGACGCCAACACCGCGGGAAAGCAGAAAGGAAAGACGATCGATAAGAACAGCGTCGATGTTGTTGACGGCTACTTTACAGTGGCGCTCGATTTCTGCAGCGAAGTCTTTGACGGCAACGATTGCTGGCTGGAGATCGCCGTCGGACCTCACACCCCGTTTCCGATGAGGAAGACCACTCTTTCGCCGCGGCAGCAGTTGACGCCCGTCCCCTATGCCCTGCATGCCCTCCGGGCCGAGCAACTGACCGGCATGATCGACGTCTCGCAGATCACTGGCCTTCTCGGACAGCACTACACGACGCTCTTCCCGGATGTCCTTTATAACACGGCGTCGTTGTGGATAAATTGGCCCGTTACCGGTTGTGGATGGACTTGTCCGGGCCTAATCCTGCTCGGCGCGGGTGTGGATATCGACCGCATTGAGGGCTTCGATCCCCAGAGCAACCATGCCGACAATCCGGGTTTCGCTATGGAGCATCCATTCATTTTTGAGGTTGATCCCGCTGACGCTGATCATCTGGAAAACTGCATCGCCATTGATTATAGCGGTGGACCTGTAACCTGCGCTTTTATCGTTCCTTTCCTATCAGGAGAGGCCTACCTATACGTAAACGTATGGAACAATGTCTTTACGGACGAGACGCCTGGCACAGACGGTCGAATAAGATTTACCTTTTCATGCCTTCACGCACCTGACACAACCCTGACCATTAACATGCTCGATCCCAATGGCTTTCAGCCCGGTGATTTCGGCTCCACAGGTGCGTATGACCCGGAAACCGACAGAAAGGTCGAGATCGACGGCATAGACGGACAGTTCTATCCGGAGGTCCTCGTCGATACGACGGAGCGAACGTTGACCTTTACCTATAGTAGTAATGAAGGCGCTGGCATTTACTATTGGGTCAAGGCCGTCGTCGAAGGCACGAACGACCAGCGGGAGATAAGCGTAATACGCCTCGGAGCAGAAGGCGAGGAACTCGAACGGGACAACTACTCGGGCTGCTTCCCGCTACAATACGAGATTCTCGATGGTTTCGGTCTCGACACAACGCTTCGGGCGCGGGTAGTCGTTAGTTATAATATACATCAGCCTGGGTAACCGCATGGGCAATGCAATATATACGGTATTTTCCATAGGCGTTATTTTGTGAAGGAGATTTGGAAATGAATAGAACAAGTGTTTATCCGACGAAAAAGCAGTATGGATTGTTCTTCTTGGTTCTACTGCTGATTCTCGCCTCTGCGCAAGCCGATGGGCCTTATGAGATAACCTGGTACACGATTGACGGCGGCGGTGGAACCAGCACCGGCGGACCGTATGTCCTCAGCGGAACGATTGGCCAGCCCGATGCCGACTGGAGCAAAGCCGGAAGTTATGAGCTGCTCGGCGGCTTCTGGCCCGGTGGGCCGTTGTGCTTCGTCCAGTTCGACGACTTTGCAAGGTTCGCCGACTATTGGCTCACCTCTGATCTGACCGCCGACCTGAATAGCGACAACGACCTCGATTTCGCCGACCTGGAGTGGCTTGCCGATTACTGGCTGTTTTCTTGTCCGTACGCCTGGCCGTTGAAATAGCTTTGGGCGTCGGATGAAGTCATCTTGATTGACTTTCGGGCGGTTTTACGTTAGGATATTATGCAGCTTAGTGACAGAGTGCAGAAGTTAGATAATCGTGAGACGTTAAGAATGAGGCTTTTCAGCGCGTGCAAAAGTCGCCGCTTTTCAACCCTGTTGGTCTTGGCGGTTTCAGTGGTTGGTGGCCATAGAGCCGCAGCTCAATTGCGGTTGGCTGATCTGAATGCCGACGGGACGGTGAACTTCGCGGACTTCTCCAAGCTGGGGCAATACTGGGGGCAGTCGCAGGCTGTGGTCGATATTGCTCCTCTGCCGGCCGGCGACGGAAACATCGACTTCAAGGACATAGCGTTTCTCGCCCGGCACTGGCTCGAAGAATATCCCGAGCTCGGATACATCAAGTGGCTCGGCCATGCAAGTGTCAAGATGTGGCAGGGCGACAATGTAATATATGTTGACCCGAGGAATCTGAGCGAGTCGCCGCACGATGCCACGCTCGTCCTTGTCACTCATACGCACGGCGACCATTACTCCGCCTCAGATATTGGCAAGG
>JAFGTU010000499.1 GCA_016933985.1 Sedimentisphaerales bacterium
CTGGATCAAAGCGGCCAGTGGCAGATCTACTGGAACCTGCAAAATACCCTTGTCGCATGACTGCCAGAAAATGATTTCACACCCCGGGCGATTGCCTTCTCTGTTACCCCTTGCATATTACCATTGGGGCGGTATAATAACCGCCCGTCACAGGCCGCATGTGATTCCGAACTCGCGGACGCTCGCGGCGAGGTGGGCATATTGTAGTGATGAGGATGGAATAAGCAAGAATGGACGATAACGCAGAAAAGCAAGCACACAACCCCAAAATGCCGTTGTTTGTGGGCCTCGACGTAGGCAGCAGCTTTGTGCACTACGCAGTGCTCGATGCGCACGGCCGAATTCGATACAGCCCAAAGGCTATAATGCACTTTGCCAACCCTATCGGTGCGGTCAAGGAGGCCTGGGCTGATGTGCTCAATAAATTCGACAAAGAATCCATTGTAAACACCGCCTTTACGGGCAGCGGCGCCGAGGCCTTCGCCAAAGTCATGAAAGGGGCCACGTATGTCTGTGACAGTGTGGTAATCCCCAGGGGGGCAGCAGCCATTGAACCGCAGGCTACCCTAATCTTCCACATAGGTGCAAAGGACTCCTACTTCTTCAACATAAGGCCCGTCAAGGACAGGAAGGTCATTCAGGAATGGAAGACCGGGACCAAGTGCGGTGGCGGATCGGGCACGTTGATTGAAAAGCAGTGCAGAAGGCTGTTTGAGGGCGAAGTGCCCAGCTCGCCGTTGGAAGATCCCGCAGAGGCGACGGGCGCTAAGGAAAAAGATGAGATCCGGGTGCGCAACAGGGCGAAATTGCAGGCGAGGCTCGAGGAGATGTTCGCCCGCGCCGAGGCCGAGGCCGCCAGGGCCGCCGAGCCAAGCGAGTTTCTCGCGCGCTGCGGCGTGGTCATCCAGTCGGACCTCATCCACAAGCAGAATGAGGGGGCAACGAGGCCCGACAACCTCGCTGGCCTCTTCCGGACGGTTGCGAGAAACTTCAAGATCGACGTGCTGGGCTCCAGGGATTTTGGGGCTGGCGGCGCGTCGGCCCGGGCCATAGCCACCGGCGGCGTAATGGCCAACGACCTGATAAGAAAGGCCCTGGGCGAGTTTCTCGGTATTGGGATAAAGAGGCCGGAGCATTTCCAGAACGTCGCCGCGATAGGCGCCGCACTGAAGGGCCTCGAAGATAATAACAGCTTCGTTTTTGAAACGGTCCAGCTTGATAAAGTCGCCGTCTATGGCAGAGAAAAACGCCAGTTCGCCCCGCCTCTTGCCCTGTCGCTCGATAAGGTCGGCGAGAAAAGCGAAGAGCTTGCCGGAGAAATCCCAAAAGACACCGAGGTTGTTATCGGCATCGACGGCGGCAGCACCACCACAAAGGGCGCCCTCGTCGAGCTCGCCACGGGCAGGCTGCTCGATAAGCTATATATCAAGACCCACGGCAACCCAGAGGGGTCGCTCAAGCATGTGCTCAAGTACCTTGGCCGCCACAAAGCGAATGTCATCGTCAAGGGAGTAGGGGCGACGGGGTCGGCCAGGAAGCTCTACGAGAAGATCCTCCTGAGCAAGAAGCGGGCCGCGGAGCTGGCGGAGCAGGGCGTGGAGATAGTCGATAAGGTCACCGACGAGATAACCTGCCATGCCCTCGGCGTCAAGCACTACAACGCGGATGTCGATACCATCTTCGAGGTCGGCGGGCAGGATATGAAGTTCACCAGCTTCGCCGCCGACGGCAGCGTTAAAGAGGCGAAGATGAACTATAGCTGCCAGGCGGGCTCAGGCCAGACGCTCGAGAATATGGCCGACATCATCGATCTCAATGTTGAAAACACGCTCCAGGAAGCCGCCCTAAGCGCCAAGCGAGTGCCCATTATCGACTCGACCTGCGGGGTCTTTATGGAAATGGACGAGAACCGCCTTATCGCCGAGGGGTTTGGCAGGGACGAAATCGCCGCGGCCATAGTAAGAGGCACGGCTGCGAGCTACTACTACAAATTCGTCGGAGGCTCCCAGCACGTCGGAAAGAAATGCTCCGCGCAGGGAGGCCCGCCGTTAGGCAAGGCATTCCTGGCTGCGCTGGCGCAAGTGACCGGCAGGCAGATCGAAGCCTACCCCCATAGAGAAATGTTCGGCGCCTGGGGCCAGGCCCTCGATATTATCCGGGGGATAAAGGAGCTGGAGCAGGCGGGCAGGGCGTACGACTCGGCATTCAGGGGCTGGGAAATCGTCGATATGCCCTTCGAAAAGCGCAAGGTCTCCTGCGTAGAGCTGTTCGGCGATAAGTCGTGCGGCATGAGAGACTGCCAATTGGAGGTCTTCTCAATTGAGGACGACCAGATAATTACGGGCGGTTTTTGCCCGAGGGGAAATTCCGAGGCGTCCGGCAGGCCCAAAACGAACTACGTCGATAAGTACCACAAAATCTACGAGAAGCATTTCAAGCGGCAGGGCCTTCTTCAAAAGGATCTCGCCTCCGCGGAGCGGAAGAATGGTGCGATAACGATCGGCATCAAGAGAAGCACGGCGACGCTCGGAGAGAAGGGTATATGGAGCGCGGCCCTGTTCAAAAGGCTTGGATTTTGCCCCGTTGTCTCGCCGAGGAGCACCCCTGAAATCGCAAAGATAGGCGTCGATAATTCGAGGACCGAATTCTGCATAGCCCGCAAGCTCGCCACGGGCCACGCAGCCGTCCTTAACGACGATCCCAAAATCGGGTATCTCTTCAACCCCAGCTTCATCGAGCAGAGAACGGGAGAGCCGCCGGACCTTAAATACTGCATCTACACCGAATCGGAAGGTTATGTCCTCAACGACGTCCTCTCACTCGACAAGGCTAAGCAGATAAATCCGATTCTGCACTTTGGCGACGATGAACTGGTCGTCCAGGCGTTCAGGCGCGAGTTCGACCGGTTAGGCTTCAGCTTTACCAACGGGCGGATAAGCGCCGCGATGAGATACGCCGATGCTGCGGAGGCCGAATTCAAGGCGGAACTCTATGCCGAGGGCGACAAGTTCCTCGAAAGAATCGAGGCCGGCGATGAAAAGGCCTACGTCGGAATTGGAAGGGACTACGTCCTGCTCGACCCCGAAGCAAGCTCCAACTCAGGCTCGATGTTCTCGCAGGTCAGGGGCCTGGAGTACATACCGCAGATATTCCTCGAGCACAGGTTCGACGGTATCGAGCTAAAGCCTATAGTCGAAAATGAATTCTGGGTGCAGAGCGTCAAGATTCTAAAGGCCAATGTCTTCGTCGCCGACCACCCGAAATTGTTTGCAATACGGATGATGAACTTCGCCTGCGGGCCGGACAGCCTGAAAATCTACCAGGAGGAGAAGATTCAGCAGGCCGCGGGCAAGCCGACGCTCGTCCTGCTGACCGACGCCCAAACCAACAATGCCCCCTTCGTCACCAGAACCGAGGCGCACGAGAGGGTGGTCAAGCAGACCAAACACCAAAAGCTCAAATTCGATACAATTAAGAGGCGTCCCCGCGGCAACACCGACGGGCGGACGTGGCTGCTGCCCTATATGGGCGACGCCAGCTACGTCGGCGCCGCAGGGCTGCGGCACTTCGGCGTCGATGCAATCGTTTTGCCCACCGCCACTGAAAGAGGCTACGAAGTCGCCCGCAGACACATCTACACCGAGGTCTGCCAGCCACTTAAAGGAGTCGTCGGCGATGCTATCGGCTTCCTCCATCAGCAGATCGAGGAGAAGGGCAGGGATTTCGTCGAGCGCAGCTACCTAGTAATGCTCCCGACGACCAGCGGCCCGTGCAGGTTCGGCAAGTACAGCGAGCTGATGCGGGAATTCCTCGACAAGGAGGGCCTCGAAAAAGTCCCTGTCGCCGGGCCGTCGTCCGAGAGCGATTATTTCGACATACCGCTGCCCCAGAAGCTGACGGGGCCGCAGAAGATGAAGATGCAGAAGATGCTCTTTAATGGCATCCGCGCTTGCGATATGCTCGAGGATATCTACCTTCGCTTCCGCCCTTATGCCGACAATAAGGAGCAGATAGTCGAATTGAGGACGGCCAGACTGCGCGCACTGGAGAAGGTCGTCGAGGCCGGCTCGAAAATCAAGGGCCTCGTCGAATGGGGAAAAGAGACGGTTCGCCAATTCAAGGCCCTGAACCTGGAGAAGCGCAAGAGATTCCCACTCGTCCTCTACATAGGCGAGATCTATGTCCGCCAGCACGACCCGTGCACCGGCTTCGTGATTCGTCACCTCGAAGGGCAGGGCCTCGAAGTCGTCCGCGACCCCGTGAGCGACTGGCTCGACTACGTAAACAAGATGAACCTCCGCAACGCCAAAAGGGACATCCTGCTCCGTATAAAGCAATTGGATTTCCGCAGGGCCGTCGAGACGCTCCGCAAGGCCACAAAGTCCTTCATCAAGGGCAAGTATATGACCTACGCCGAGGAGAAGATAGGTGAGCCGTTCCATGAGGTTCTGCACGGCAGACACGTCATGCCCAAGCCGATGGAAATGATAGAGACGCTCGAAGAAAACCACGAATGTCACGGCAATATCGAGGGCGAATCGCCGCTGAGCACCGGCATTGCATACCACCTTATGAACGATATGGTCAAGCCGCACGGCGACGTATGCATCTCAGGAATCTTCCACGTCGGCCCGTTCACTTGTATGCAGGAAGGCGTCGCAACCGCAAAGATAGAAGCGATGGCGAAAGAGCTCCGCAAGAAAAAGCCCGACCTTGTCTTCCCCATCGTCCACGCGTTCTTCGGCGACTCGGCCAGCGCAAATTTAGACTCCGAAATCGCAGTCTTCACAGAGCAATGCTACCAAAGAAAAGAATTGCTCGAGGAAGTCCACAGCTAATAAAGCGCCGCTGCCCGGCTTATCGCCGCATGTGGGCTGCTTATGCTGCTGTCTTCCTGTTCCCAGGTAGCCATTACCGGCAGGCGGTGAGCTTCTGGGAACGGATGGCCGCCGCCGGCAAAAACAATCCCTCGCCGCCTGAAATACTAAGCACCTACCCTGGCGGTGCGACCAGAATCGAGAACATTAAATCCCTTATGCCGGAGGCAATGCAGTTTTACAACGCGGCCTAAAAATAACAAAGAGTCAGCTGCCGGACCTCTGCGCCGCACCGGGTCAACACAAATCTGACAATGCAATCGACCTTGAAGGTGCAGCTAATCATTTCCCCGTATTCCTTCGTGTCTTTGTGCCTTAGTGGCAAGTTGCGCAACGAACATTTCTGCCCTGTACCACATATCGTACCCGGCTTCGGCTAAGTGCAGGTATCGGTCGAGGTCGATGATGCTCTTGCAGATATCGCTGCTGATCGCGTTGCGGGCCGCCTCGATTAATTCATCCGGATTGGTCAGCGTCTTGGCCGTCTCACTTCTCGGGTAATGCTCGGCCGAGTACTTGGGCGAGAAATAGTGGCCCTTGGCCTTCAGTTTGGCCAGTCTTTTGGCGAATATGAAGAACTGTAATCTAGCCAGCCGGTTCAAGAAGTCCGGCTGCTTGACGATATCGATATTGCCGCCGATCATCGCGTGGCAGCACGCCCTGCAGACCAGCAATGGGCAATGCGATTCTATCGCGTAGTCCATCGCCGCATCAGAAAGCGAGGCGCACGCCCCGAAGGAGACCACGGCCGCCGGTGCGCCCTGCACTTTCGGATTGAAAATGTCGTCCTTTTCGAATTCGTAATTGCTCGGCGTCCTGCTACGGGGCAAACGATTATAGAACCGCTCATATCGCGGATTGATATCCGTGCCGATGACCGTAAAGCCGGCCAACCGCCGGGCCAGGTCCCGCGAATGCCTGCCCCATACGCAAGCCGGGTTCACAATCAGCCCGTCCTGGCTACCTTCGAGCAGTCTTACAATTATCCCCTTCAAATACTCGTCCCGCCGTCCCGGCCGCGAGATGCCCTTGGAGGAAGAATACGCAAGCGGCTCTTCCGACAGCCTGGGAAATCTTTCGTCCCACCGTCGGGAAAGCTCTCCCAAATGTCGCTGCAGCCTGATCTTCTCGACGCGCCGCTCGCCGAGATTCCCCGCCCGAAACTCACCTAACAATCCGGTAAGAGCTTTCGATCCAATCTCCAATTGACGCTCACGGTCCGCCATCTCTAAATGACTCTTAGTGCCTTGCTGTCTTCGTGGCCAAACTTGGCTAATCTTTCTGAGCAGTTCCTCCCCCGTCTTCGTGCGATTTTCGGCATTCGGCAGATGTTTCGAATTCTCTCTGTGACGGTTGAATCTTCTCGGCTTGATGATGCAGCCATACCTTCATACCGGCGCCGAAAAATATTACGCCTATCCAAACAATGAAAGGAATCCCTGGATGCTCCGCACCAAAGAGGCATCCCATCGAAAAGAGCATTGCCAGACTGACAATCCAATTCAGGTTATATATATGACTGCTTCGCAACATAACGAATCCTTAGCCGAAAAAAGTTGTCTGTTCGTTATCACTGTCGAAATTTCTCTATCATTTCTTTTCTTGCCTTGACGCGGATCTTGGCGTTTTCGTAGCGCTTCCTTTCTGCGTCCGTCCGGGGCACTATCGGCAGGACGGGGACCGGCCTTTTGTTTTCATCGAGGGCGACGAATGTTAAGTGCGCGCTGGTGGCGACAACGCTGTTGCCGCCGTAAGGGTCCTGCCGGGTTACCTGGACGCCTACTTCCATCGACGTTCGCCCGACGTAATTGACCGACGCCTTGAGCATCACCTGGTCGCCGATGCGGATTGGCTCTTTGAAGATGATCGAGTCGATGGCCGCCGTAACGACCTCTCTGCCGCAATGCCTCTGCGCAGCCATCGCCGCGGCCATATCAATCCACGCAACAATTGCCCCACCGAACGCCGTGCCCTGCGGATTCGCCTGGCTCGGCATTACCAAATACGTAGTCTCAATCGCGCTATCCTGAGGACTCTTACCCTGCTGCCCATCGCTCATTTCAAAAGCCCCGCCAAAGCCCTGGTACTTCGTAACAATCGAATCTATAAGTTGTCATTCCGCACTTGATGCGGAATCCATTTCTTCAGAATTTGGATTCCCGCTTTCGCGGGAATGACAGCCCACAAATACAAATGTGATACCGTACTAGATTTCATTTCTCGTTTGTAACGACTCGACGAGTTTACAGCATTACCGGCCCGACGACAACCAACACTTCAACTCGCGATGTTACTCCACCTTTGCCTCCGCATCATTGGGGCCCGTCTTTTCCTGAACCATCTCTTCCTTCTCCGCCGTGTCTTTATCATCGCACCCTTTGAAAGGCCAGATCGCCATATCATCGGGTCTATCCTTCTCTTTCGGCCGGATATAAACACGCTTACCCCCTTCATCCAAGCCATTCGCCCCTTTGCTGTACAGCACAAACCCATCCTCAGTCAATCGATAGACAAACGCCCCGCCATTAATCGGGTCGATAAACGCCTCGGCCGGTACAAGCGGCCTGATTGCCTCAAGATTCTCCGGCCAAGCCCCGTGCTCGTTCTTATAGCTCCGCAAGCCAATAATCAACCGACTCCCCCTGCACCCGGCGACATCGCGCATATAAGCGTCATGAAATCTCCATACGTTTGAGGCTTCAATAAATACGAAACATGAGAACACCCTGATGCCGTAGAGACGCCGGCTCTGCGAACAAAGCATTTCGTCAAGCTCGACCAGTGTGTCCCAATCGAAATTCGGCTCTGCCGCTTTCGCGAACAGCCGATACATATCGTCGATGACCACCCCTACCGTCTGAGGCGACCACGGTGCGAAAAGCGGCAAAGTAATTGCCCCCACTCCTTGCCCGAATCGGTTAGGTTCATATTGCGGGAACCTCTGGTCTTCGTCTCTGCCAAAGTCTGTAAATATGTGTCGTGTAAAGCGGACCTTTTTCTTTTCGTTGACTTCATAGAAACTCCCACAGAAGTTTTTCGCATGTAGCTTTTCGACCGCCAAGACAACCGGCCAATCCGAAGCCCACCTATTTTCCGTCTCTATCGCCTTCGCAAGCATATCAAGGTGTTGCTTTGTGGCCCCTTCATTCTCGACAACAAACCTGCGAATAGCGCCCAATGCCGTCTTCTTCCTCTCAAATCCTCTGTAGAAATCCAATATTTCAGGCTGTTGCAGACAGTGCTCGCCCATTTGCAGCGCACAGATGTACTTCTCCACGCCGCTGTCAATCCCCCCCTCGCCTATATCTCTATTCGCATCGGCAAGCAGCACTTTGAAACAGAAATTATACTTATAACGCTGACTCTCGCCCGCGGGCTCGATACTCGCGAATATCCGGCTTTCAACGGGAAATCGGCAAAAGTCCTTTTGACAGGCTCTCATAAGACCTGCGATGACCACATCGTTCTCATTCAGCCACTTGGATACTTCAGGCTCTTCGTCCGACGTCCACGGACCGGCGATAAACCTGTTATCCTCGGGCCTCAGGATATCCGGCTCGTTAAAATCCGGCGCGACATGCTCAAATAGCGCCTCATACAATAATGCCGCGTTATCTTCATCCGGAACGGCACGTTTGGCCTCAATCGCGTCCAGTTCATCGTCGAATGTATAAGGTCTCCAGAATTCGCTGTCGGGCCAGTATGACCATACAACTACAAACGCCATCGCCAACACCGCTCCACAAAAGACGATTAGGCGTCGACGTTTTGACGGCGGTTTCATCATATGGCGCGGCGCGGTTACTGCTGTGTGGAGCAATAAGACAATGCAGGCCGCCCCGACCGCTTGTCCAATCGGGCTGAGTACAGCGTGCACCATCGCATATACGTAATAGGCTCCCCAAAGCAAGACGCAGAGCCACCCCATGATCGTCGCAAAGATAATGGCGCGCCTGCTCGGCTTCTTCCATTCCTTTTTGGCTTTGCCTTGTTTCTCTGTCATTGTCTCACGTATTCTGCGAAGTTCGGATCGTACCTATCATTTTATACGCCCAGGCGCGTAGTTTCTTCGATATTCCTAAATTTGCTCAGAAGATGCCTCATGATTGCTTTCTTTAATCCCTTGAAGCTGCCATCTTGACACCTTTCCTCTGCCGGCGCAGCGGTGAGAATCCTCGTTTTTAGGCTAAAAACGCGGATTATGGCGATTGGCACGCCGTTTGCATATTTATTAGCAGAAGCAGTAGTAATAATGAAAAAGTAAATAGTAGAGCAAAATCGGAAAGAAGAAATGGAGGTGTACTATGACACTTGTGCCAATTCACAGAACCAGAAATAACGGCTTGGTGACGCTCCACCACGAGATGGACGATCTTTTCGACAGCTTCTTCAGAGGGCTGGACAAGCCCTTCGCCGGATACAAGGCCTGGCCCGCTATCGACGTGGCAGAGGAAGATAATGCAATCGTCGTAAGGGCCGAGGTCCCCGGCTGCAAGGCCGAAGACATCGATATCTCCGTCTTCAACAACAAGCTGACCATCAGCGGAGAGAAGAAGCTCGCCGAGGAAAAAAAGGAAAAGGGCTACTACCACGTCGAGAGCAGCTACGGCAGCTTCAGACGCGAGCTGACCCTGCCGACGGATGTCGATCCCAAGAAGATCGAGGCCGTCTGCAAGGACGGCGTACTCTCGATAACGCTGCCCAAGGCCGTAGAATCCAAAGCCGTAAAAGTCAAGATCAAAGGATAAAATTAGCCGTGCGCTTTTTGTCCTCCGATAGTTGGCCACGCAACTGAAAACCAACTCCGGATAGCACCAAATGGCTCCCGCCACTCCCACTCACTGTACCGCGGGAGCCATTTCTTTTGCGTCTTCGGGCATGCAGTGTGGCTGCGCCTCTGTGGCGGCCAAGACAGTGATGTTGTCGCACAGCCGCATATTGCCCATGCGCGCGATGCGGAGATTGCTTATCTCGCCCGGTTCTGCTATGATGGCGTCTTTTACACCGGAATCAGGAATAGATGGATACGCAGCACATACGAAATTTCTCGATCATAGCGCATATCGACCACGGCAAGAGCACTCTGGCCGACCGCATGCTTGAGCTGACCGGCACGGTCTCGGACCGCCACAAGGTCGATCAGCTCCTCGACGATATGGACCTCGAGCGAGAGCGCGGAATTACCATAAAGGCCTCCGCCGTGACGATGAATTACGAGCACGACGGCCAAACCTACATGCTCAACCTCATCGACACGCCCGGCCACGTCGATTTCCATTACGAGGTCTCCCGGGCGCTGGCCGCCTGCGAAGGCGCCCTGCTCGTCGTCGATGCCAGCCAGGGCGTCGAGGCCCAAACCGTTGCCAACGCATATCTGGCCGCCGAAAGCGGAGTCGAGCTGCTCGGCGTCATCAATAAGGTCGATCTGCCCGCCGCCGAGCCCGACCGCGTCGCAGAAGAGATTGAGCACGTTATCGGTATCGGCGCCAAAGATTGCTATAGAATAAGCGCAAAGACCGGGCTTGGAGTCGAGGAGCTTCTCGAAGCCGTGGTAATGTTCCTTCCCGCCCCGGAGGATAAGAGCAGTCTGCCGGCCGCCGCCCTCATCTTCGACAGCCACGCCGACCAGTACAAGGGCGTGATATGTTATGTCAGGGTCTTCGCCGGCGAGCTGAAAGTCAGGCAGAAGGTCCGCTTCATGCGCAGCGGCCGCAGCTATACCATAACCGAGCTGGGCAAATTCAGGCCGCAGATGACCCCCATCGACAGGCTTGGCGCCGGAGAGGTCGGCTACGTCATCGCAAATATCCGAGAGCTGGCCGACGTCACCATAGGCGACACGATAACCGACGATGCCGCCCCCGCCGCCAAGGCCCTGCCCGGCTACAAGCCGCCGATGCAGATGGTCTTCTCCGATTTCTATCCCGGCAGCAACACCGATTACTCGGCGCTAAGGGCCGCCTTCGACAAGCTCACCCTCAACGACGCCAGCTTCTCCTTCACCCCGCAGAATTCGCCCGCCCTGGGCTTCGGCTTTCGCTGCGGCTTTCTCGGACTGCTCCACATGGATATAATCCAGGAGCGCCTCGAACGCGAGAACGATATCGAGGTCGTCCAGACCGCCCCGACAGTCAGTTACGAGGTCGTCACGAAGAAGGGCGAGACAAAGAGAATCGAGTCGCCCGGCGAGCTGCCGGACCCCACCTATATCGAGGAGCTTCGAGAGCCGTTCGTCCGCCTCGAAATCATTACCGCCACCGACGCCATCGGCGGAATTATGAAGCTCACGGAATCCAGACGCTGCAAACTCATCAAGACCGACTACCTCAGCACCACAAGGGTAATGCTCGAATTCAAGGCCCCGCTCGCCGAGATAGTCTATGACTTCTACGACGTCTTGAAGGGCCTCAGCCGCGGCTACGCAACGATGGACTATGAATTCTTATCCTTCGAGGCAAGCGACCTGGTCAAGATCAATTTCCTAATCAACTCCGTCGCCGTCGATGCCCTCAGCCTGATAGTCCACCGCACCACCGCCGAGGCCCGAGGCCGAAAGCTCCTCATCAAGCTCAGAAGGGCAATCCCCCGCCACCAGTTCGAGATCCCCCTCCAGGTCGCCATAGGCGGAAAGATCATCGCAAGAGAGACGATAAAAGGCTTCCGCAAAGACGTAACGGCCAAGCTCTACGGCGGAGACGTCACCCGAAAAATGAAACTCCTCGAAAAGCAGAAAAAGGGAAAAAGAAGAATGAAGAGCATAGGAAACGTCCAAATCC
>JAFGTU010000062.1 GCA_016933985.1 Sedimentisphaerales bacterium
ATTCGACCTGACACCGGTCCTCAAAGTCATCGAGGACTATATGCTGCCGATGCGGAATGACATTGAATGGGGCTACCTCATACCTTATATGGTCACCGGCATACTAAACGAACACCCGCGCGCGGCCATAGCCATGCGAAAAACTCAAAATAAAGACAAATATGCCGAGTTCTACAAAGAATTGTCCCAGTCCATGGACTAAGACCGGCACGCCCGGCTCGACTATGCCGCAGGTCCATACAGCAGAGGCAGCCCAGGTTGACAGTCGCAGCAGCCGAAGATAGCGGCTCCAAAAGACTGGAGTCTTATCGATCCTCGCCATCAGTGAGGGCTGATGGTTGGAAAACTGCCCGAAAAGCATGTAACTGTCCCAAAATGTGTGGTTGGCGTTTTTGGGCCACAATTTGTTGTGGTTAAGCAGGAACGCAAACTACACCAGATTGGGGATTGAAAATTCTCCCATAATCGCTGGGACGATTACAAAAGCATTTTGTTCTTGCGTTTTAGCTGGCTTTCTGGTATAAGAGCAGTTGACGGAGCGAATCTGAAAGGCGCAAGGCCTTGCGCAAATGAGATTTATCTGTGTGGCATTTGTTCGCTTTAGGGTTGAAATGCAGGCAGTGCCACCCCATTGAGGCAAACACCTCACTATAGAGAAGATGAGAAACTTGCGAATTGCCATGATATCGAGTAGGGACATAAGGGACCGCAACGAATTGTCCGGCTCAAGTTACTACATGGCGGAAGCCTTCAAGGAGTATATAACCGAGGTTGACATTCTTGAGCCGTTGCTTCCTTCCAGGAGAACCCTTACGCATTGCCTTAATAATATGGATATCCTTGTACGCGCTTTAAGCCAAAAAGTGCTTCAATGCTTCTGGAGCTTGAGAGGCAAAGAGTACTACTGGGAACGAACATTGGCTATGTCGCAAGCCTATGCAAGGCGGCTGAAACGAGAACTCGCGAAGAAGGAATATGATCTTATCGTAGCTGATAAGGGATCCATTGTAATAGCCCATCTCGACACCAATGTTCCCATCCTGTACTTCTCGGACGCTACGTTCCGCCTGATCGCAGGCTACTATCCGGGATACAAGAACCTCTGCGAGCCTACAAAGAGACAAAGTGACCTTCTCGAAAGAATGGCAATAGAGAAAGCCGCTGCGTGCCTTTACCGCTCCGAATGGGCGGCGCGATCGGCGATTGACGACTACGGTGCCGAACCGGCCAAGGTTTTCGTGACCTCGCTCGGTCCCAACATAGATAAGCAATTTATCCCGTCTCGGATCGATGTTGCAGACAGATTCGCGAACGGCACATGTCGGCTGCTGCTCATCGGCCTTAACTGGCACCGCAAAGGGTGCGACACCGCTATCGAGGCAACACGCATACTGAAAGACGAAGGGATTGATGCCCATCTGACTATATGCGGATGCAAGAAACCTGCGGGTGTAACCATTCCTCATTATGTGAATTGGATACCATCTCTCAACAAGAACGACTCTCGCGACATGAAGACACTCGTGGACCTGTACCACAACACAACGTTTTTTCTTATGCCGACAAGGGCCGAAGCCTACGGCATTGTGCTCATAGAAGCGTGCGCGTTCGGCATACCTATCATAGCGGCCAACACAGGCGGCGTATCGGAAATAGTCCGACACGAGAAAACCGGACTTTTGATTGACGATATCGAAAATCCGAATGCCTATGCCGCTTCGATAAGGCACCTTTGCTCGAACAAACAGCTCTATAGACAATATGCCGAGGAGGCACGGGCCTTCCACGAAGGTCAAGCCAATTGGCGATGCTGGGCAGAAAAGGTGAAAGAGGCTATAGAGAGGATACTGAGCGCATCGAAGCATCGAGGGGACGGTGAGGCTTGGATACGATGCGTGGACGGGCCGCTGAAAGTGATAACGAAAAGCACACAAGCAAGACGGTGATGCTTGACCTGATACAATTGGCCGCACCCGTATGAAATCACTGATAAACCACGTTGTTCGGTGTATTCGCCAGCCGGAAATAGTCACGGATAAGATAGCTTACATCGTCCGTAATACCGTTCACAGCACAATATATAGATGGAGTGCGAGTCGCTACGGCCGTGAAATACCGTGTGTTGACGGGACGCGTGAATCCTACGAACGGCTGCTGAAATTTCTTATAGACAATGTCGTTTCGCTGCTCTACGACGAGGAGAAACGCTACTTTCGACCGGTTCTGAGTTACGGCTACAGCTACAGCGGCTTCTGGTGCGACGTCTATGAGATGCTCGCGCGGTCGTTTATCGGGGCGACATATCTGCTGTACGACAAAGATGCTCCGGAAATCTCGACCCCCTACCGTCAAAGCATCCGCGTGGGAACGAATCCGGAATCACGTTATTACTGGAGGTCGATTAGAAGCGACCAGCGAATAGTGGAGAACGCCTCAATCGCCGTCGGCCTTATGATGCTCGAGGATACCTTCTGGAATCAATACACAAAGCAGGAGCAGAATAACATCATCTCTTACATTGAGGAAACCTCACGCCTTGAAACCTGGGACAACAACTGGATGTGGTTTCGCTTATTTCACTTCCTCTTCTTGGAGCGATTGGGAGCGATGGACCGAGGCAGGATAATTCGGGACCTTCTCGGGCAAATAGATAAGTTGTATCGCGGCGGGGGCTGGTACAATGACACCGGCTCCACGGATGACGGGCTTTTTGATGAATATAACGGGTGCACTTACCACTATTATGGGCCTTTATTCTGCCTGCTGGCCGATAGCCGATATGACGACATCAAGGAGACTATCAAAGAGCGGCTGCGGGAATTTTGTCGCGTGTACATAAGCCTTTTCAGCGAGGAGAACCTTCCGATATTCTGGGGCCGCTCGATGGCGCATCGATTCGCCAACCTTGCGTCTTTCGGCATGGGGGTCCGCCTGGGAGTCATCGAGGAGCAGGATTACGAAATGGTCAAGGCTAAAATAGGCGGGACGATCAATACCTTCCTACGAAACGGCGCTCTTGATCACCGGGGCTTGTTCTCGTGTGGTTTCGCCGAGCCGATACCGCATCTGCTCGAACCATATTGCGGCATGGGAAGTTCATACTGGGCATTGAAGGCGTTCTGCATCCTGCTACTTGAGGAATCGCACCCGTTCTGGGATACGGCCTGCAAGAAACAGAACGACGGCCCAGCCGAAACACGTCAGACTGTAATCGAATCGATTCCAATCTACATACAGACGAATGAGCGAGACGAGGGCTTCATGCTTAACGGCGGAGTGATTACCAAACGCTGGGATAAGCGGAAATACAATCTCTTCGCGTATTCCAATGTTTTCCCCCTTGTGCTAGACAGCACGTATATCGGCAACGGTTTTGTTTTTCTGCGCCGCGGAAAGAAGAAGCTCAGAGACACCATCGTGCGCGCGTCGAGAGAATCTGGGGCCGTTTTTCACGTGGAGTGGACCGTGATGTCAATTCCGGGATTGAAGGGATATACGACAATGGTTCCTCTCCTGGGTGGGTATTGTCTTATGCATGTAATTAACGCGCCTGCGAAGCTACCCTATGTCTATAGCGGATTTCCGTTGCCAACACAGCGAAAACCAGCCCTCGATTATGGACGTTCAAACATAAGATTGAGGTCCTCGCAGTACATAAGCGAATTGACCGTCATCGCGGAGAACCGGTCATCCTACGGGTTCTCCCCAAGGCCTGCGAACAAGTGCGTGGTAAACAAGAAAACGGTCGTTCCGTGGGCGCGCAGCTTCCTTAGGGTAGGCAGTAATGAGATTGTTACCCTGGCCCAGGCGGCGCGCAACGAGGAATATCACCCCGCAGACATAATCAAGAACGGCGAGAGCGTGGCTCTGCGCGACTGGCTCTTGGGAGCGATGCAATTTGTCAGGAGTAAGAAAGATCACTTCTATTACACCACATAGCGAATCAGTCCCTGATACCGAGATGCCCTTCTTATATATACGGAAAGACAATTCATCATGGAAGACTGAGGGACAGCCGAATTGTCTCCTCGGCCACCGAATTGAGGGCAACCAAGGCGAGAGGCCCGACGGGGTGTTTTCAGAGTGGGTCTGGGACGGCACATCTCTGACGGTAACAAATGATCGATACGGTATGTTGCCGCTGTACTATGTCTGCACTCCGGCAGCCTTTGGCATCTCAACTTCGTTGATCTCCCTGTTGAAGTGCGGGGCTCCGGCGCTCATTGATGCAGATGCGCTATCTGTCTTCTTGCGGGCCGGCTTCTTCGTGAAAGACCATACGGCGTTCAAACATATACGTGCAGTCCCGCCGGTGAAGCGATTTGTATGGCAGAATGGCGTCCTGGCATTGGAACAAGATCGTCCCAAAGTTGAGCACCGCTCAATCTCTCGCCAGAACGCCATGGACGAGTACATCGAGCGGTTTCGCTATGCGATAAGCAGGCGGCTTCCCGGACCCGAACGGAGCCTGATTCCTCTTAGCGGAGGACGGGATTCGCGACATATCCTGTTTGAACTGCTTCGGGCGGGCGTTAAGCCGGATCGATGCCTTACGTCAGACGGCCATCCTTCGACTGCGGACCGGGACGTTCTTGTTGCAGCTTCTATTGCCAAGCGTTTTGGCCTGGACCACGACGTCGTGTATCAGCCTCTGGCTCGCATCGAAGCCGAGCAACGCAAGAACGAGCTGCTCAGCTTCTCGGCGCTCGAACACTCCTGGTACCTGGCACTCGGTGACTACATGCGCTCGCAGAGTTTTAGCACTGTGTATGAGGGAATAGGCGGAGACATACTATCAGCCGGCTTGTTTATGACGGCGGAAAAAACGGACCTGTTCCGCCGGGAAAAGTGGGAATCTCTTGCGCATATACTGATGCCCGAAGCAACGGACGTGCTGCTTGATGAATTGATACATCCTGATCTCATGCGGAGAATGAACAGGCAAGCCGCCGTCGCCGTTTTTGCCAAGGAGCTGCGGAACTATGCTGACAGCGCCAACCCTACTGCAGACTTCTATTTCTGGAACCGGACGAGGCGTTCCATCGCTCTTTGTCCCTTTGCATCGTGCTATGGAGTCAAGAATGTCTATGCGCCTTACCTCGACGAGGCTGTGTATGACCTTCTTGCGTCTCTCCCGGGCGAAATGCTCATCGACGGAACGTTTCACACTCAAACAATAGAAAGGGCTTTCCCAGAATACAGCGCCATTCCGTATGCGGCCAAGACGGGCAAACGAACGGTGGGCATGGCGTACAATCTCAGGTATCTTAGAGACCTGTTCGCCTTCGTTGCCCGGCATCCTGCGCCGCTTCTCAAGTGTGGGACGGCCGCCCGCATCCTCCGCATACTCGCCGACAAAAGACTCAAACGTGCTCCGATCGGCTTTGCGCCGTTGATTGTCTATCTTACGCAGTTGGGCCGGTGCGCCGAGACAGGCATGCCCGGCTGAGTTCGGATGGGGCTCGCGCTCAAAGGCTTGCTGAAGACCTGCGGATCGACCGGTGCATGTAACGTCGCAGACTCCGTTTGGCGGATTGGCCTTGACACTTCAAAGGCAATTCTGTATAATCATCTTGGTCCTGTAAATAGTCCGCAAGTTGCTGATAAGCCCTAATAGGGCCTTTATGATACTTTCCAAGACCGGCAAGGCAATGAGCTATCCGCCCTGCCGGGTCGGGAAGGAGTATAGAAGATGCAAGAGTCGTTTTGGCGGTCGTCTATTGGGGTCATCTTAGCCGTCTTTGTTTTCGGCCGCCCGGCCCTGGGCTGTCCCGCAGGAGATCTCGACAAAAACTGCAGAATCGACATCGGTGATTTCCAGGTATTCGCCGAGAAGTGGCTCGAATACGGTGTCTGCACCGATCCGGACTGCGCTAATCTCGATGGCATAGGCGCCGTGACACTGAGCGATTTTGCACGACTCGCCGAGCACTGGGGCGAGAACCACTCAGAATTAGTCATTACCGAGTTCATGGCAATCAATAACGAGGCTCATCCGGACGAAGAAGGCAAGTTCCCCGACTGGATTGAGATTTATAACCCAATGTACGCTGCCGTGGACCTCGAGGGGTGGTATCTTACCGACGATGCCGACGACGACCCCAATCTCACTAAGTGGCAATTCCCGGCGGGCGTCGTGCTCGGTTCCGGCGAGTTTCTTGTAGTCTTTGCTTCCGGCCATGACCGGCGGAACCCCGCTAATCCACTACACGCGACTTTCAAGCTGGATGATGAGGGGGAGGATGTGGCGCTTGTAACGCCCGACGGCAAGACAATTGCCTACAGCTATCTCAAATATCCTCAGCAAATCGGCGACGTTTCGTACGGCTTGATGCAATTCTCCAGAACACTGGTGACCGGCGGCGCGACCGTTTCCTATCACGTGCCCACCAGCAACGATGCATCTGTGGACTTCACCACGCTTGATTTCCCCGACTCATCCTGGCCTACAGGCGCGACGGGCCTGAACTTCGGTTTCGGAGGCACAGAAAGATCCTCCTACAACGACTGCGTCTATGAGGAAGGCCAGCACCGCGGCAACAATGTTACCACCTATGGAATCGGCAACGGATTCGGCGGCGCTGCATCCGGCCCCCTCCTCGACCAGGCAACCGGAGAGCCGACAGGCATTACGGCGACTTTGACCCAGAGCGGAGGCGTGAACTGGCAGCCCAGCGGCACCGGCGGCAGCGATTGCGCCGCCGGAACCGACGCCTACGCCACTTTCGGCGAATTCGCCGATATGACCGGCGTGATCTATTACGGCAGCACCGGATGGTGGGTGGACTTGACTTTCACGGGCCTGGACCCTTCGACCGACTACACCTTCGCAACTTCCTCCGCCCGAAACAGCTACTCTGACCGCTGGACACGATACACTATCAGCGGTGCGGACGCATACACAAACGCAAGCACCGCCGGAGTCTATGAGATACCGGGCAGCGGCGGCGCGGCAGTCAGATTCAATACGGGCGACAATCACAGCGAAGGCTACGTCGCTCGCTGGACCGGCATCAGGGCCTCCGACGGAACATTCAAGGTCCGGGCAGAGGCCGACCCCGATAATCCAAGCACCTA
>JAFGTU010000500.1 GCA_016933985.1 Sedimentisphaerales bacterium
CGACAATCTGTCTTCTCTTTTCTTCGTGTCTTCGCGCCTTCGTGGCTACAACTCAATTATGCAAAACAAACCCAATTTCAAAATAGGTAAAATAGCCTTAAATCCTTGTCACAAAAAGCATTATATAGATATTTCCCCCCGCCGCCCTCAAAAAAACAAACCCAATCAAACCCAACTTGTCGCAGCGCAACCCCCGGCCAAGCCTGTCTTGAGCACTGTCGAAGGGCTGGATACTCCGCACACGGACACACCGTTTTTTTTCTACCAAGCCAATTATAGCTATGAGAAATACCACTTTGAGCTTAAAATTGCCTTGCGAATTCTCTATAATGTAGTTGTCAATCGTTTTCTACTGAGAAATCAGGTTATGGGTGCAAACCTCCAGAAACTGAGCGATTCGGAACTGCTCGACCGCTACTCTGCGGGCGACGAGCTGGCTTTTCGTGAGATCGTAACGCGTTACAAGAACAGCCTTTATGCGTTCCTGAGGCAGTTTCTCAACCGCCAGGACCTCGTTGAGGATGTCTTTCAGGAGACCTTTCTTCAGCTTCATACCAGCCGGGAAAGCTTCGACCATACCCGCCCTTTGCGTCCCTGGCTCTTCACAATTGCCGCCAACAAGGCTAAAGACGCCCTCCGCAAGCGCCAGAGAACCGCTGCGATCCCGATAGGCACGTTGGCGGATTCCGAGGAGCTGTCATTTGGGGATGTGCTCAACGCCATAACATCCGACAGCAGGATGCCTTCCGATAATCTCGAAAGGACGGAAACGGCCTTGCGAGTTGAGCAGGTTATAGCGAATATGCCGGAAAACCTCAGGGAAATCCTGATTTTGGCCTACTTCAACAAATTTTCTTACAAACAAATGGCTGATATGCTCAGTATACCAATAGGTACAGTGAAAAGTAGGCTGCATACAGCCGTAGGTTATTTTGCAAAAGATTGGAAAGCGTCGGACGGGGATAAGGAGATTTAATGAGTCCCTTGGGAATCGATGAAAAACAGCTATTATTTGATTATTCGTTTGGTTTAACATCTCAGATACAGTCCGCACAGGCAGAGGCTCTAATATCGTCAAGCTCAGAAGCCGCTGAGACTTACGGGCGTCTGCGGGCACTTTTAGCTCCGCTTGATAGCGTGGACCTGCCGTCCTGCCCCGATGAATTGGTCGAACGCACGATTGCACGGATAACGGGAGCGGCTAATTCGGGCCACTTGGGCCTTGAGGAGTTGCTGGCGGACGAGCAGGAACGGCCGGTAACAGGCAAGATCGGCTTCTGGCGAAACCTTGGCGAAATGGTGGCCGTTGCCGCCGCCGTTATGCTGGTTGCAGGGGTGTTGCTGCCCGTATTCAACAGGGCCAGGCAGGATTATTGGAAGCAGAGGTGCCAGGCGCAATTGAGCAGTATTTTTGGCGGCCTGAGCAATTACGTCGAGGACCACGATGGAAGGCCTCCGGCTGTTGCCGCCAAGCCCGGCCAGCAGTGGAATACGCAGTGTTTGTACCTCCCATTCAAGCTCGGCTACATAAAAGACTCCGCACTTTTTATCTGTCCGGGCAGGGATAGCAGCCGGGCCGCACAGTTCGATATCTCCCGAGTTGCCGAGTGCGACGATTTCCCCTCAAGGCAGTACGTTACTTACAGCCCGCGCAAACGGTGCGCAAATTCGCCAAATGCCCATGGCCTCTGCGAAGGACCTATGCTTTCGGATAGGAATCCCATTTTCGACGATGGGGCCGCAGTTACCTTCAAGAAAAGGCTCGACCAGGCAATTATGAGGGCTAACAGCAAAAACCATCGAGGCAAGGGCCAAAATGTCCTATACCACGATGGCAGCGTCAAATTCATAACAATACGCCTTGTTGCAGAGGACGATATATTCGCTCTGACGGAGGGCATGGACTGCGGCGATGAAGTTGACGACTGTGAAATGCTCCCAGCCCATGAGGCCGATGTTTTTCTTGCTCCTTAGCCCTCGATTCTGAACAAATCCAAGCCTATTCCAGCCATCTTTGACCTTTCGGGCAGCCCCCATCGCGCGCATAGCCACTGCAGCCCACCGCTGAATATTGTGATTATAGGACAAAAAATTCTTGCCGAAGCCCGGTATAATATGGTATAAACTTATGTATGTGGGCGCTGTTCTCAACAACGCCTCTGGCAGACTTTGCGAATCTGCGCCTGTGATACTATGCAAATTCGCAGAGGTTTAAAAATACTCGGCGGTTATGTGAGGTGGTTTGATGGCGGTTCTTCGTCGGCGGCGTTGCCTTGCCTGACGCCTCAGATTTCTCAATGAAGGAGGTCGTGCCATGTCTATACACCTGGCGGGATGTGTGCGGGCCAGGAACGAGGGCTACTATGAGGATGCTTTTGTCATTATTGGTCGCCGCCTCTCCGTGGCAGCACTGCAAGTCAAAGGGACATCAACCCGCCCCGTATGTATGTCGATAGTAACTAAGGTGTTTCTGTAAGTCGAGCGATATCAAAACCATTTTAACTCTTTCAATAATAAGGAGGATTGTTATGTGTAAGAAATTGATTTGTTTACTTTTCTTTATGTTGGCCTCAGGGGTAGCCTACGGATGGGAATGGGATCGCGCTGCCTACTGGGACTCGCGATACCCAACGGCCTGGGCTGATGATTCCGTAACCATAGCTTTGCGGGATTTTCTCGACGCCGCCGGCTACACGGTTCTCAACGCCGACGAACTCAAAACGTGGATGGATGGTCACATCGCCGACGGAGAGCCCAGCGTGGTCGTCTTTTGCAAGGATATCGTTCCCGACACCGTTGCAGAGGGGGCCTCGCCGTCGGCTAATTGCACAATTCGACGATATCTTGACGCAGGCGGAAAGGTTGTCTGGTATTCGGATTGGCCCTTTTACTACCAGGGTCTCTCTAACGGTACCTCGGCGCCCACGTGGGGCAGCCCCGGAGCGGAGAATATATTGGGATTCAATGCTTCAGGCGGGCCGAATGACTCCGGGGAGCAAGTGACTATTACCGCGGCGGGAGTCGCCTGGGGGCTGACCCAGACGTGGCCATCAGCACGGCCGACACCAGTTGCGATTACTCCGAATCTTACGCCTTTGGCTACAGTTGCTGACGGAGCAAGTGCTGCGGCATGGGCCAAGCATTATGTTTCCGGTGACACCTATCGAGGATTTGTCAGGACTTTTGACGTAGACGTGGTACCGGGCAGCAGAGAACCCAGCTTCGAAGACATTCAACGCCTGGCCGAGTACGCTGCCAAGAAGGCCGAAAGTCCCAGTCCCGCCGACGGCAGCTTTCCCGCCCCGCAATACGCGGACCCCAACGTCTATATGATCCTGGATTACACGCCTGGATTGGACTCAATTGTCAACACGGGCTACTTCAGCGACAACATCCAGGATGTGATTGACCGGGACCCGGACCATTGCCTGGGCAGCGTTCCCCCCTGGCCGGAGATTAGTGACACCGCCTTTGTTGTAGGCTACGACTGGCCGGGAATCCCGGA
>JAFGTU010000501.1 GCA_016933985.1 Sedimentisphaerales bacterium
GAGTTTGTCGGCGATCCCGAAGCCAACCGGATGCGGTTCCGCGCGATGCGTGCCCCTTATACGATCTAATTCAACCCATAAGGAAATCAGACCATGAAACACCTCATCATAGCCGCTCTCCTGCTTGCCGGCACGGCGTTCGCCCAGGAAGACAAGCTCATCACCATCCTCAAGTCGGATGCACCCCTTAAGGAAAAAGCCGATGCCTGCCGGGAACTGGCGCGTATTGGCACCGGGCAAGCCGTGCCGGTGCTCGCGCCGCTGCTTGACGATGAGAAACTCTCGCACATGGCTCGGTATGCACTGGAACCGATCTCCGATCCATCCGTTGATGCCGCGTTGCGTAACGCACTCGGCAAACTCACAGGCCCGTCGCTTGTCGGCGTCATTGACAGTCTTGGCGTTCGCAGGGACAAAGAGGCCGTCGGGTCGCTCGCCAAATTGTTGACCGACACCGATCCAGCCGTGGCGCAGGCCGCGGCGCGGGCGCTGGGCAGCATCAGCGGCCCGGCAGTGCAGGTGTTGGAAAACGCTTTGTCCAACGGTTCACCGGCCAACCAGCTTGCCGTTTGCGAAGGACTGTTCCGTTGCGCTGAGGCGATGTCAGGCGCTGATGCGACTGCCATCTACGACAAGGTGCGGACGATGTCAAACCTGCCACATCAGGTACATGTTGCGGCGTTGCGGGGCGCGATTCTGAGCCAGGGTGCCAATGGCGTGCCGCTGTTGGTCGAGGCAATTCGGGCCGAATCGTACGTGCTGTCGGCCGATGCGATGGGGATTTCAGCGGACATACCGGGCGAGGACGTGATTATGGCATTGACCAGGGAAATTTCGCAGGCGAATCAGCAGAAACGGCTCTTGCTGCTGCAGACGCTCGGCTATCGGGGCGACCCTGCAGCGGCGCCCGCGATCGTGCCGCTGGCGCAGACAGGTTCCGCGACACAGCGCATCACGGCGATCCGCAGTCTCGCCCAATTGGGCAACCCATCATCGATCCCCGTTCTGGTCGCGTTGGTGAAAGACGCCGAGGCGACTGTCTCGAGCGCAGCGCAGACCGGGCTGATCGGCTTCCCAAGCAAGGAAGCCGATGCGGCTGTGGTGGCGTTGTTCGACGACTCGGATGCAAGAATCCGCGTCGCAGCCATAGAAATGGCCGGCCAGCGCCGCATCGCAGCAGCGGTTCAGCCGTTGTTGAAAGCTATAGGTGATACGGATGCCGATGTGGTGAGCACCGGTTTCAAGACGCTCGGCGAACTCGCCGGCGCAGCGGAGATTCCCGGCGTGGTTGATGCGATGTTGAAGACCAAGGCCGTGGCAGCGGCCGAGACCGCGCTGTCGGCGATTTGTGCCCGGCAATCGGACAAGACGATGTGCACCGACAAGCTACTGCCCGGCCTTGCAAATGCGCAGGGCGAATCGAAACTCGCGTTGCTGCGTGTCCTGCGCACGGTTGGCGACCCGCAGGCCCTAACTGCGGTGCGTGCGGCAGCGGCCGAGTCAGATAAGGACGTCAAGGAAACAGCGCTGCGGGCGATGTGTGACTGGCCGACAGTCGATGCCTTGCCGGACTTGGCGCAAATCGCCAGGACGACCGCGGATACGAAATTCAGGATCCTCGCGCTGCGCGGCCAACTCCGGTTGATCCCGATGCAGACCGTGGCCGACGCACAGAAGGTATCGCAACTCAAGGAAATGCTGCCGTTGATCAAACGCACGGAGGAGCAGCGACTAGCGCTGGCCACCCTGGGCGGGCTTCCCAGCGCCGAGTCACTTGCACTCGTCACGCCGTATTTGACCCGAGAAGAGTTAAAGGAGGAAGCAAGCGCCGCGGCTGTGGCGATTGCCGAGAAGATCATTGCCAGTCACCCGGTACAAGTCGCCGAAGCGATGAAGCAGGTCCGGACGAGTAACGACAAACTCGCCGAGCGCGCCCGGCAGTTATTGGCCGGTGTGCGACGAGCGCAATAGAAAATGGTTTCACTTCCATCTTCAACGACGAAGGCCTGACTGGCTGCGACGGTAAGCCTGTTGGTGGACGGTCGAGGATGGTGCGTTGTTATGAATCGGGCTCTGCAGGTTGCTGTATCCCCGCGTGGGCTAATTTGACCTTCATAACGGAGATCCACTTGTCAAAGTGATTGACCTTGGGATTGCCAAAGCTGTAAACCTGCAACTTACGGAGAAAACGCTGTTTACGCGTTATCCGGGTCCCTTATTCGATGTTGAAGCGAGCAATTGTGCCGTGCTTTAGATTATAGCGGTAAACTCTAATGAAGAAGAAGTAAGTCGATAAGAGATAAGCACAAGATAAAGCCAATCCGACACATAGGTACACAACAAGTCTGCCGGAGAAAGGCCCACCCATAAGGATAGCTCTCATACTCTCAAAAACGTAGGAGGCGGGAATTATTCTGGAGAAGATGCGCAAAACTCAAGGCAAATTGGACACCGGATAAAATACTCCGGAAAATACAGACAGCACCATAGGAATGGGCCAGCCGATCCATTCTGCAGCAGGACCTAACCGGAAAATGAGCGCTGATACGAAGATGCCCATCGCCATGCCAAAGATAAACAGCACCAGAAGAAACGGAATGAGAAGGAAGCCTATTCTAAAGATGTTATAGCCGAAACACAGGCCGGCGATTGATAACATAAGTAAGAGGCCGCAGACGCCCGGTTGTTTGCCTTTGGGCCACCCAATTCTTCATTCTCTCGCGGACAAGATTAGCGACGCTCGGATCCAAAGAGGCGGTCGGTTCGTCAAGCAACAGCAGTGATGGCTCGTTGATCAAGGCTTTTGCCAGATTAAGGCGTGTTAGCTCACCTGAAGAAAGCAGACCCGCCTTAGTCTTCGCAAACGCATCCAAATCAGGCCCAAGCAGGCCGCCTATTTCACCAGGATTCACGGCAAATGTAATATGATCCACTGCCCTGAATGAGTCGTATTCCTTAACGAGTCCAACAACTTTCAAGGTTTCATTCATTTGTGAAGACTACCATGAACACATCTCAATGACAGAATCTTCTTGCCGTGGAATTATATCAGGCAGGCAACCGCCCTAACAAGTCTTCAAGCGAAAGTTCGAGATTAACAACCCTTGCATCTTCTCCCGGGCCGTAGGGAAATATACGCGTAGTCTGATAAATGGAAAGGACAGAACTTATGAAGAAGAATCATGGCATCAGCTTGCTCCTTGTTCTGATGGTCTCCTCCATCGCGCTATGCTCAGCCGCTCCGACCTGGAAAAGACCGTGGCTTGGGGTACACGTATTGCTGACCACGAGAGACAAAACGGAACAACTTACACAAGTGGTCAAGGATCTTGCTCAGATGGGGGTCAATTCGATCGTGGCTGAAATCAACTACGGCTACGAGTACGAATCTCACCCGGAACTGAGATCGGGTAATCCAAGCAGCAAAGAATCAGTCAAAAGACTTGTAGATGAATGCAGAAAGAACAATATTCGGCTCATCCCTCAGTTCCAGTGCCTCGGACACCAGTCATGGAAAGCGAGCACATTCCCGCTGTTGGCCAAATACCCACAACTTGATGAGACACCCGGCAAGTACCCGGACAATGAAGGCATTTACTGTCGAAGCTGGTGTCCGTTGAATCCTGAGGTCAATCAGATCATATTTGGACTGATGGATGAGTTGATTGACGTGTTTGAGGCTGACGCCCTGCACGTTGGAATGGATGAGGTCTTTCTCATCGGCGACGATGCCTGCCCTCGCTGCAAGGGCAAGAGCAAGGCGGAGTTGTTCGCCAAGGCAATCAACGACTACCACGAGCACATCGTGGGAAAACGCAAGATCGAGATGCTCATGTGGGCAGACCGTTTGATAGATACCGACAGCATCAACTATGGCAAATGGGGGGCCAGTGCAAACGGCACAGCGGGAGCCATAGACCTGATTCCGAAGGATATCATCATTTGCGACTGGCACTACGGGCGAAGGGAAGCATACGAATCCGTACCCATGTTCCTGGAGAAAGGATTTCGAGTCTGGCCGGCGAGTTGGCGCGAGCCGGATGCAGCGAAAAAATTGATTGACTATTCGCGAAAGTTTGACAATCCGAGAATGGTCGGCCACTTGAATACAACATGGGGGGCAGTCCCGATAAGAGAACTGACGGCTTTCAAGCCCTTAAGGTATTCAACAAGTGCTTTTGCCCCGCAGTCCGCTGAGTATCTCTCAGAAATCAAGTGATTGGATAAAAATAGTGTGTTTATGAGTCCTTAATTGAAACTTATATCAGCAAGTATAGAATTAATAGGAGCACCATATCATGATAAGGTCTTATTCACGGAGACAACTGTTTCAGCTTGCTGGAGCCGCAGCACTGTTGCGAAGCAGAATTGCAGTAGCCCAGCAGCCAACACCTCCAACCTCGCCACGTCCACGGGCAGAGTATGTTTCTTCCAATTCTTTCCCCGAACCGGCAAAGCGATCTACCGTAGGGCTTATTCATGGAGAAGACCGTCGTAAGAATGCATACAATGCACTGATGGCGATCGACAAAGAGCTTCAGCCAAAGTTGGTGCAAAAGAAGTACGTTGTGATCAAACCTAACAATGTCAGTACAAGAAACCAGCTTGCCGCGACCCATGTCGATGCTCTGCGTGGAATCATAGACTACATCTCAGAGCGATTCAAAGGTCCGGTCGTAATCGCCGAATCTTCCGCGGGAGAAACCTTAGAAGGTTATGAGAACTTCAATTACAACCGCCTCGTTTCCGAGTATCCGCAGCAAAAAGTAAAGCTCGTGGATTTGAACCAGGAGGCTAAATTCGAAAGGATAGCATTGCTCGATGCTGATTTACATATAGCCCCGGTGCGTCTGGCGGCAAGATTATTTGACCCGGATTCATTTGTTATATGTTCTGCTATGCTTAAAACACACAACACAGTGATAGCAACCTTATCGGTGAAGAATATGGTGCTTGGGGCGCCGCTACACCAGGCCCCTAAGGAGACTCCGAGGTGGAACGATAAGCGCAAGTATCACGTTGGGCTTCGCCAGACCCATTACAATATGCTACTGACGGCGCAGAAAATGCAGCCGTATTGGGGGGCAACACTTATCGACGGTTTCGAAGGTATGGAGGGCAGTGGCCCTGGTTCAGGCACACCTGTAGATTCTAAGATTGCCATCGCGTCAACGGATTATATAGCAGCAGACCGTATAGGCGCAGAATCAATGGGCATTAACCCAGAATGGCTTGGCTACTTGCTATACTGCGGGCAAATCGGTTTGGGACAATACGATCTCTCAAAAATCGATGTTATAGGAGCATCTATGGCGGATATTCGAAAATCCTACCGCATGCACCCGGATATTGAGCGAGAACTACAATGGCAGGGTCCTATGAAAGAACTGCCATTCAATTTGGGTTGGATGGCGCCACCCTCGGAACAGCACTCGGCGTACATGTTAGGATAAAGCAACCTCCGAAAAATGGAATCCTGGGATAACAGAATGCATGTGGCAGGAACCATTTGCTTTCCCACCGGCATATTCGGTACACTGAATGAAGTGTGCAGGAGCACTGGTAGCAAGGTCCAATGGCAAATTTAGGATGAGATCAATGCGAAGACAGCGACAGATTTCGATGATCATTCTGGCTCTCCTCGTGGCTGTTTCGGTTCCACAACTGTCCGAGGGGGCGGGTTTTCTTCGGACACGGGGGCAGGACATAGTGGACGAGGAGGGGAATGTGGTTCTTCTGCGGGGGGTGGGTCTGGGTAACTGGTTCCTGCCGGAAGGATATATGTGGAAGTTCGGAGACCGGGGAGACCGGCCCAGGAAGATCGAGGCTCTTGTTAGCGAGATCATCGGGGAGCAGGCGGGAGAACGCTTTTGGCGACAATTCCGGCGTAATTACATTAGGGAGGCGGATATCCAACGGATTGCCGAGTTGGGATTCAACTCAGTTCGGCCCGCTTTGAATGCGAGGCTTTTTCTCACCGAAGGTGAGAACGCAGCGTATGTATCCGAGGGCTTTGAGCTGCTGGACAATCTCATCAAATGGTGCAAGAAGTACGGTGTCTATGTCATCATTGATATGCACGGGGCTCCGGGGGGCCAGACGGGGA
>JAFGTU010000502.1 GCA_016933985.1 Sedimentisphaerales bacterium
GCCTGCCCGCGCCAGCTCTTCGCCGGTGGCAAATCCGAGCTTCTCATAAGTCCTGGTTATCACCTCCTCCTTGCCCCGCTCATACATTCCGCCGTGCTGGTGGTGGTACAGGATGGCAGGCCCCCGCCCCTTGTGCCCCGACGGTATGAGAACGTAGCCATAGACGGTATCGCCGACGCCGTTATCGAAGGTGAACCGCTCCAGCCGATACACGTCCTTGTACTGCTTTTCTTCAATCGTAACTTTAGGCGTAAACAGCTCCGGCAAATCGCCGAGCAGCCGCCACAGCTTCTTGCGAAGCTCGACCTTGCGCTTCTCCCACGACTGCGCCGACCTCGGCAGCGGAGTCTGGAAAGAATTAAACCCGCCCTTGAGAACCGCCGGCGACAAGTCCTTCGACAGACCCTCAGAAAAAGATGCCAACATAATAAACACCACAGCAAAACTCACAACAACCTTTCTGATACGATACTCGCGCAACACTTCGCTATCCTCGTGCAATTGCATAGACCACATAGACAATCGCCGCAACGAATCCCCAGCCAATGAAAAATCCGATGACGGAAGTGCGCGATGGGACTGCAATTTCCAGACTCGTGTTGGGGAAGACGTTTCGTCTCTGAGGGACTACTGCGCCTTCGGGCAGCGTGCACGGTTGATCCACCTGCTCGCCCGGAGTTATCGGCGTTCGCGTCAAGGCGTAGAAGTTCTCGAGCTTCTCTTGGCTGACAGGCCTTGTGAACAAGCTCACGACGATGCCGCTTATCAGCCCCGCGCCAAGATATAGAATCATCTGCCACGGCAGCGAAAGCTCGGCTTCCAGCAACATGAAGCCGGGAAGATGCGCAGCAAAATGACGGTTGAAATCCCAGAACACATGCTTGGCAAATGCTATCTCGCTCGTGAACAGCATCACGAAGAAACCGATCAATGTCGTTGCCCACGCCCCGGCTACCGTCATTCGACGCCAAAACAACCCGAGCCAGAACGCAAGACCCATCATTGCCGAAATCATCCAGAATATCTCAAGACCTTCAACCACGCCGCGCAAGCCGTATGCGAATGCGACTCCGCCGCCAACGACAACCACCGAGGCTATTCGCCCGACGGTAACATAGTGCTGCTGGCTGCGGTCTCGAACAAGAGGCCTGTAGATGTTTTCAGTGAATAAGCCCGACGAGGCTATCATGAACGCATCGCACGAACTCATCACCGACGCCAGAAGCGCCGCTAAGAATATTCCGAGTATCCCGGGCAGTATCTTCGGCAAGAAGTCGCCCGCCACCGCACCGAAGACCTTGTCCGGCTCGACCTCTATTCCCTTGCCGGCAAAATAGACAATTGCCGCAAGGCCCGTCAAACACCATGGAATCGTACAGATTCTCTTGATGATATTGCCGAACATCCACCCGAATCTGCCCTCCATCTCCGTCTTGCCGGCGGCACAGTTGCTCATTGTGTGAGGTTGAGTCACTATGCCAACTAACGCATTCAACGAAAGAACGGCAACATAAAAAGGAGTAATCCCCGTCGGCGGCGCCAGAGAAAGTGTATGAGGATCCGATATCGCCTCGCGTATCCCTGCCATACCGCCGACCGCATTCATTATCAAGGGGAGCAGCATAAATGAGAAGATTATCGTCAATATGCCCTGGATAAAATCCGTTATGATGGCCGCGGCAAGACCGCCAGCCACTCCGTATGCAACGAACACAATCGTCATCACTGCTATGGCCGCATTCGCCGAGAGCAGTCCCTGCGTACTGGCCGATATCACCTCGCTTGAACCGCGAAGCATCAACCCGATATTCACCGATAGATTCAGCATCCCGATAACGGCATAGAGCACAGCAACACTGCGATTGTAACGGGCCTCGAAAACGTCACCCGTCGTAATGGCACGAAAGCGTCTCATCACCGGCGCAATCAGCCAGTAAAAGGGCGTGCAAGGCAGCCAAAGCCACTGGTACCATATCCCCGACAGGCCGCTCGAAAAGCTCTTTGAGGCCACCCCCACCGCCTGGTCCGAATGTGTCCCGGCGCCAAATCCAAACATCACCATCATCGCCTTGCCGAACCGCCTCGGCATGAAAAAGTCCGCTGATTTCTTAATCTTCCTCGCCGACCATACCCCGATCGCCGCCATCCCCAGGAAATACAACCCCAATACAAGAATATCCGCAATCGCTAATCCAAACATCGTTTCTGCTTAGCCCCAGTTACTCTTCTCCAACGTTTCGTGCCCGCCTCAACGGGCGCCCATGGTCTATCACATCGTAAGAAAAAATCGATACTGCCGTGAACATATCCGAATGCCGAATAGTAAATAGTAAATAGGCGACGGTAAATAAAAAAACCCCGCAGCGCATCCGTTCGCCACGGGGCAATGAAAAAGTAACAAAAACTAACAACTAATTTGGATCAGCCAAACACCCTCAATTGCGTCCGTCCGGCCCTTCATAGTCTTTCTAAATCTAACCCGGCTTGTCCATCTCGTTTGCGCTGCTGCGAGGCAGCGTTACAATCACGCCGAGCCGGCCCAGTTCTCCGGCAACTTCCGCCTGGCTCGGATCGAGACGAAAGCTCTGCTTGAGACACTCCTTGGCCGAATCATTTTCGTTCTTGCTCAAATAGTAGCAGCCCATAGCCTTGTGTCCCTCCGGCGATTGCGGCGAAAGCCGAACAGCCTGTTGATAGCACGCAAATGCATAATCTCCGGCGCTTTCCTGTTCAAAAGCCTTTCCCAGCTTCATCGTTTCCTTCCAGGAGTACTCGGCCTGCTCGATATACCGCTTTGCGCATGCCCCGGCCTCGGCCTGCCGCCCGCGGTCAAGGAGGACCCTTACCAGGGCCGCCTGCGCAGCGCGGTTGATCGGGTCAAAACGCAGCGCCGACTCATAATGGTATTTCGCCTGCCTCCAAAGACCATCCTTGCGATATGACTGCCCAAGCTCGAAATGCACATCGGGATTCTCGAACCGCTGCTCGAGCTTCGCCAGCATGGCGGCTCGTTCACCCACACCAGCAAGGGCCTGCGGCTTTGCGCGTTCAAGCCGGTTGGCTTCTCCCCCGCTACAGCCGACAATTGCCGTCACGAAAAACAACAAGACCGCAACAAACAAGGCTTCGCGTTTCTTACGATCCATCATAACTTACCTCCATTGCAACTGTCGCCACTTGAAAAAGCGCTATCAAGTGCGTCCAACGACCTGATTCTGCGCCGCCGGCAAGGCTTTTGCAAGCAGAATTCCCGCTCAATTAAAAATTTTTTTCGGACTGCCCACAGCGGCTGAAGAACCACCTGCGCCGCCCTGCCTACACATCCAGATTCTGGACTTCCAGCGCGTGGTCTCGGATGAAGTTGCGTCGTTTTTCAACGTCGTCGCCCATCAATATGCTGAACAACCTGTCCGCCTCGCCGGCATCATCGAGCCTAACGCTCAGCAGGGTCCGCGTTTGCGGGTTCATCGTCGTCTCCCACAACTGCTCCGCATTCATCTCCCCCAAACCTTTGAACCGTTTTATCTCAATGTTCTTACCGCCTATCTGCCGGACTGCCGAGCATATATCCCCCAAAGAGGCTACCTCATAGGCGTCCTCCCCATGGACGAGTTGGAACTTCGTCGCTAGCGCTTCTCCCGCAACCGTCCTTGCCTGCCTCAACAGGAAATCCTTCAAATCCAGCCCGAACCACTCCCTAAGCTGCACGTTTATTTCATTGATTCGCCCGACCTCGTGAAGCTCCTCGCCGACAATTCCATCTTCTTCATCTTCGCCGGCCTCGTCGCCGGAGGCCTTGCCCCGGTCCCTCAGCACATTGAGACGTTTCTCGTACTTATCGAGCTCGTGAAAAACCTCGTCTTCCTGCCCTTCGACGAGGATGCGAAACCGCGGAAGCCCGCCCTTGGAGGCGTCATAGCAGGTCTGGACAAAATCAGCGAAGATAATCCCGCGCCGGCTCAAGACGCCGATAATCCGCTCGGCCTCGGCCAGTATCTTGACAAGCTCAGCGAAGTCTTCGCCGGTAACAGCGCCGCCCTTTGCCTCTTTCGCCTTCTTGCCCTTCTCAGCCTCCTTGGCGCCTTTACCGTTCCTGATAACAAGCTCCGTGCCCTCCAGCCCGCGGGCAATCATCCGCCTGCGCATTAGATTCTCGCTGAGGATGTATTCCGATTTTTTCTGCCCCTTGACCTTTATCTCGTACAAGGGCGGCTGGGCGATATAGACCATCTTGCTGTTGAACAGTTGCTGCATTTGCCTGAAAAAGAAGGTCAGCAGCAGTGTTCGAATATGAGCGCCGTCAACGTCGGCATCGGTCATCAGTATAATCTTGCCGTACCGGCATTTATCCAGATCGAATTCGTCCGTTCCGACGCCTGTCCCCAATGCGCTGATAATAGTCCTGATCTCATCGTGCGCAAGCATCTTGTCCAGCCGGGCCTTTTCAACGTTCAGAATCTTGCCCTTGAGCGGCAGAATCGCCTGGATATTCCTGTCCCTGCCCGCCTTCGCCGAGCCGCCTGCCGAGTCGCCCTCAACGATGAATATCTCCGTACTCGCCTTTTCCCTGCTCGCGCAGTCCCACAGCTTGCCCGGAAGATTTGTCGAGCTAAGGGCGCCTTTGCGCCGCGTCAGTTCGCGCGCCTTCCTCGCCGCAATTCTGGCCGCCGCAGCCTGGATCGCCTTGTTCAGAATCCGCTTGGCGTCGGCCGGATGCTCCTCCAGAAAATGCCCGAGCTGCTCGTTCACCGTCGTCTCAACGAAGCCGCCCACCTCCGGATTCGTCAGACGCACCTTCGTCTGCGCCTCGAAGTGCGGGTTCGCCAGCTTGACCGCTACAATCGCAGTCAATCCCTCCCGCAGATCGTCGCCCGTGGTCCCCTCGTCGTTCTTGAGCAGCTTGTTGTTCTTGGCATAAGCGTTCATCGTCCGCGTAAGAGCCGTGCGAAATCCTGAAAGATGCGTGCCCCCGTCGATATTACGGATGTTGTTGGCAAAGACCAGCACGTTCTCGCTGTACCCGTCGTTGTACTGCATCGCAACTTCGCAACTGAGCTTGGCCTCCTGGTCCTCGCGGGCCAGGTAGATCACGTCCCGATGCAGGTTCTCTTTGCCCTCGTTGAGATGTCTGACAAACGCCTTAATCCCCTCATCAAATTTGAACACTTCCTTCTTCTTGACCATATCGTCGCGGAAGGTGATCTTGATCCCCGCGTTGAGATAGGCCATCTCCCTGATTCGCTTCAGAAGGGTATCGTATTGGAACTCGGTATCGCCGAATATTTCGTCGTCCGGTTTGAAGGCAATTCTGGTCCCGCGTTTTGTCGCTTCGCCGACTTCCTTGACCGGCGCCTGTGCGATTCCCCGTTTGCACTCGAAGTGGTAATGCCTGCCGTCTCTATAGACGTCGGCTTCCAGCCATTCGCTCAGTGCGTTAACCACGCTGACTCCGACGCCGTGCAGCCCCCCGGCGACCTTATAAGCTCCGTCGTCAAACTTGCCACCGGCGTGCAGCTTCGTGAGCACCACTTCCAGAGCGCTTACCTTCGCCTCCTTATGCTCCTCGACCGGGATTCCTCTTCCGTCGTCCTCGACGGTGCAGCTTCCGTCGGCATGGATTTGCACGCTGATGTTCTCACAATACCCGGCCAACGCCTCGTCTATCGAGTTGTCCAGCACTTCATAGACCAAGTGGTGCAGACCCCCTACGCCGCGGTCGCCGATATACATATCAGGCCGTTTACGAACAGCCTGAATGCCTTCCAGTATCTTTATCTTACTTGCATCGTAGTTCTGTTTTTCTGCCATCTTCGTTCTTAGCCCACAACAAATTTGATTCGCTTCAGCCGAGCCCGGGGACATTGACGCTGAAGCTCCTTGAGAAGCTCCGAGCCACAAAGCTGCAGCTCATACATGTAAGGAGGCGAATCCACGCACACCTTCAACTCCCCGCCTCTGGCATCCACAATTTTGCAGTGCTCGTTAAGCTCCTTGGGCACAACTTCACTCCACGCATCGGCAAGTTCACCGAACTTTGCCTGTAGCGGGCGAATCTGCTCGGTCATAACCGTTTCGAGCACCTCGCCCAGCCTGACGGCCCGCTCGATTCTACGCTGCTCCCCCCAAGCGCCGTCGGCACGACCTGGTTGTCCGCCTCTATCCATCTTCGTATGCCGTACCCCGTTTAGCCGCCGCCGGCACTTGTCCCGTGGGGAAGGCGACACATTAAACTCCTATCCCTACCCCAGATTGATCGGCATCAATACATAGAGGAAATTCGTCCCGCTCTTTATTACCCCGGGCCGGTCCGCCTGGCCAAGCTCAAGCTCGAAATCGCCCGTCTTAACTACGCGAAGAGCATCCATCAGAAACTGCGGATTAAAGCCAATCTCAATAGGCTCGCCCTTGTAATCCATCGCCATATCCACCTGCGCATCGCCCATCTCAGGCGCCCTGCACGAGAATATCAGCTTGTCTTTGCCCACGGCGAATTTGATCCCCCTCGACTCTTCGCTGGTCAGCAGGGCCGAACGACGAACCGCGCTTAATACCGCCTCGGTCGATAGCGTCAGCTTCTTATCGTGATCCGTCGGGATAATGTCCTCGTACTTCGGGAAATTGCCCTCGACAAGGGTCGAGCTGACTACAACGTTGGCGCAGCTCACCAGGATCCGGTTCTCCGCCATCTTGACGGCCACCGTATCCTTCTCATTGCTCCCGATCTTCTGCAGCAGCGACATCGTCTTGGCCGGCACTATAATGCCCTCGACCTTGTCCTTGCCCGGCGCCGAGGCGACTTTCACTCTGGACCTCGCCAGCCTGCGACCGTCGGTAGCGACGAGCATAAGCTTCTTGTCCTTGATCTGCCACAAAACGCCGTTGATTGCATATCGGCTGCTCTCTCTGGCCGTGGCGAACAGACACTGCTCGATCCCGCCCTGAAGCTCGCCGAGAGCGATCTCGATATCGGCATCGCCCTCGAAGGTAGGCACGATGGGATACTGGCCGGGCTCGTGGCCGTAAATCGTGAAGTGGCTGTCGGCGCCCCGTATATGGCACGTTGCGTCCGCCGACTCCACCAGCAAAACATCATCCACGCTCTCGCGGACGATGGCCGAGAGTTTGTCCGCCGAGACAATCGCCTCGCCCGGCTCGTCAACCTGCACCTCAGATGCCGTGTAGCTAATGCCGACTTCCAAATCGGTCGCGCAAATCCGGGCCTCTTTCTCCCCGGCTGTGATTTGAATGGCCCGCAAGATCGGCTTGGGCGTGCGACTCGGCACTACCGAGGTCAGCAGCCCCAATGCCTCTGCCAGTGCTGCTCTATTGAAATTCACCTTCATAATCCACCCCTGAGAAACAACGCAAAAAACATCAAAAACTCACCACTTCCACCCCCCTGAAAATAACGCTGTAGTATATCCTGCCGCCGCCGCATCCACAACCTTATTTTTCCAAAAAAAACCGCCCTTCCCGCCACCGATGCGCCAAAGCGAACCTAACCGGCATTTCTGCTAAACCGCAGAGCACACCGAGAACGCTGAGAAAACCAAAGTTGTATGCCCTTATCCTACGGCCAGTTGCGCGAATCTACAACAATTTCTGCGGTCTCGGCGATCTCGCCGCTTAATCAATGGTTCATTAGAAAAGCCTGGACTTTACAGCCGATCCTCCTATGATATGCCCTCATGGTGGACAACCAAAACAAATACTCAAAATCAGCCGAAGCATTCGCACAGGCCTGCAAACATCTGCCCGGCGGCGTCGATTCCCCCGTCCGCGCATTCGGCGGCGTGGACATAGGGCCGGTCTTCATCAACTCGGCCAAAGGCTCGAAGGTCTATGATATCGACGGCAACGAATACATCGACTATGTCTGCTCGTGGGGCCCGATGATCCTCGGCCATGCGCCCAAAGCCGTCCTCGAAGCCATCCTCACCGCCGCAAAAAAAGGCAGCTCATTCGGCGCACCGACCTTAGCTGAGACAGAGCTGGCCAAGAAAGTAGTCGCCGCCTACGACGGCATCGAAAAAGTCCGCTTTGTAAGCAGCGGCACCGAAGCGGCAATGACCGCAATCCGCCTGGCCCGCGGATACACCAAGAAGGGCCTCATCGTCAAGATGGCCGGCTGCTACCACGGCCACAGCGACTCGCTCTTAGTCGCCGCCGGCTCCGGCCTGGCTGAGACCGCCATCGCCTCCAGCGCCGGAGTCCCCGATGCTATCGCAAACCTCACAATCGTGCTGCCCTACAACGACATCGAAGCCGTAAAGGCCGCCTTCGAGAAGCACAAAGGGCAAATCGCCGCCGTCCTCATTGAGCCGGTCGCTGCAAATATGGGCGTAGTCCCAC
>JAFGTU010000063.1 GCA_016933985.1 Sedimentisphaerales bacterium
CCCGTCGCCATCGACTCGGTGGGCTTCGATCTCGTCCGGGCCGAGTGGGACGACCCCGCAGGCAGACTCGGTGTTGACGATTATCTCCACGAAGCTGCCCTTGCGGATAATCCTCCTTCTAAAACGTTCTACGACCCCGACCACCAGGGCAACGTCAAGAGATTGGCCAGTCTCGGCGTCCACGAGCACTGGAACAATGCCAAAGAAAAGAAGTATTCCCGAAATCTGGGGACAGGAAAAGGCATCGAGCTTATAGCCGTGAAGGGTAAAGCTGCCGCCGAGCAGAAAGGTGTCATCGCGCCCGGGGCCAAAGTGGTGCTGCTCGCGGACGGCTTCAAGTTCACCGAGGGCCCCGCCGTCGATGCCCAAGGCAATGTATATTTCACCGACCAGCCGAACAATCGAATTCACAAATGGTCGATAGAAGGCAAACTCTCGATATTTCACGATTCGCCCGGCAGGGCAAATGGCCTGTACTTTGACAAAAAAGGCAACCTCATCGCCTGCGCAGACCTAAACAACGAGTTATGGCTGATTGATATGACCGGCAATACCACTGTCCTGGTCAAGGACTACAAGGGCAAGAAGCTAAACGGCCCCAACGACGCCTGGATCGACCCCAAAGGCGGCATCTACTTCACCGACCCGTTCTACAAGAGACCTTACTGGAATCGCGGGCCGATGGAGCAGGATGGGCAGCACGTCTATTATCTAACGCCGGACAAGAACCTCATACGAGTTGTTGACGACCTGGTCCAGCCGAACGGTATCATTGGAACGCCCGACGGCAAGCTGCTCTATGTAGCCGATATAGGCGATAGAAAGACGTATGTATTTGAGATAAAGCCCGACGGCACGCTCGGCGGGAAAAAGCTCTTCTGCTCGATGGGCTCGGACGGCATGACGATGGACAGCGAGGGCAATATCTATCTGACCGGGCAAGGCGTTACCGTGTTCAACAAGGCAGGCGAAAAAATCGAGCATATCGCCGTCGACGAAGGCTGGACCGCAAACGTATGCTTCGGCGGCAGCGACATGCAAACGCTTTTCATAACCGCATCCGATTCCCTCTACGCAATAAAAATGCGAGTCAAAGGCGTTCGATAGACATACCCGCTGCAATGAGTAACCAAGATTCGCTGCGAAAGGAGGCGGCTGTGAAGATGAAGGTTCTGTTCGTCCTGACAACGCTCTGCATTTCGACTGTGCCGGTGTCGGCCTCGCCGCCCGTGGAAGTGGAAATTCTCGAGGTCAAAAAGATATGGGATAACGCGCCTCACAATGCCTTCACCGACCTTGCTCGCTGGAACGGCAAGTTCTACTGCGCCTTCCGCGAGGGTAGAGGCCATGTCTCAACTGATGGCAAGATTCGCGTACTCGAATCCGCCGATGCAAATGCCTGGATTTCAGCCGCCATCGTTTCGCTTGAAGGTTACGACCTGCGGGACGCCCATTTGTCGGTAACGTCCGATGACAGGTTGATGCTCGTCGGCGGAGCTGCCCCGCGTCAGAAGGATAATCAAAACGCCCCTACAGGCACGTTCGTCAGCTTCTCGAAGGACGGCAGGGAGTGGAGCAAGCCTGAGATTGCCGTCCAGCCTGGACGCTGGATGTGGCAGGTTAGCTGGCGAGACGGAAGGGCCTATGGCGTATCCTATGCCGCAGGGGACCGCAAGCCCTGGGCCGAATTGCTTGTCAGCTCCGACGGCGTGAAATACCAGTCGCACGTCGCGGAATTATTCGGCGAGGGATACCCAACTGAAGTAACGCTGCGTTTTGACGAGGATGGGACCTGCTATGCCTTGATGCGGCGGGACCGCAGCGGCGATTCGCCGAGCAGCGCGATGTTAGGGGTGAGCAGGCCGGACTACAAACAGTGGCGATGGCGGGACCTCGGGACGGAATTCAACGGCTTCGGCGGACCCAACTTCATAAAGGTACCCGGCGGCCATTGGATTGCCGCCGGCCGAATGCACCAGGGCGGAGCACACACTGCGCTGACGTACATCGACCTCGCCAACGGCACGATGGCCACACTTGCCAAGCTGCCCAGCGGCGGCGACACCAGTTATCCGGGTCTGGTCTGGCACGACGATATGCTCTACGTCAGCTATTATTCGAGCCACGAGGGCAAAACCAGCATCTATCTTGCCAAAGTCAAGGTCACATCAAAGGAGACCTTCGGCGCCGAGACCAACCCCACGGGCGATCCCATCGGCGGCGGCAAAGGGTATCGACAATTGGTGAACCGTGGCGACTATAACGTTAAGACACTTGCAGAATTGCGGACTGCACTGGAAAAAGCCGTTGCCGGGCAGCTCGTCTATATAGACGACACCGCTGAGATTGATATGAGCGACAGCGAGAAACTCGTTATACCCGCCGGCGTTACGGTGGCGAGCGGTCGCGGGAAGGCGGATTCAGCGGGCGCCTTGCTTTATAGCGGCAATCTCGGTACCTCGCCTCTGTTTGCTGTCGGCGGTGATGGCGTGCGCGTCACCGGCCTGCGCCTGCGGGGGCCTGACCAGGAGCGCAGGACCGAAGAAATGCACAAACTCCACGCGGAAGGACGGTATTACAGCATCCCTAATTCGGATGGAATAATATGCCAGCACCCTGCCCTTGAGGTGGATAACTGCGAGGTCTGGGGCTGGAGCCATGCGGGCGTCTTTCTAAAGCCCGGCGCCACGAAGGCACACATTCACCACAACTACATGCACCACAACCAGCGGAGCGGACTGGGCTATGGCGTCTGCTTAGACCAGTCCGACGCCCTTATCGAGGCGAACCTGTTCGACTGGTGCCGACACCATATCGCCGGGACGGGAAGGCCGAAGACGAGCTACGAGGCCCGCTACAATCTGGTGCTTGAAAACGCCAACGGCCACAGCTTCGATATGCACGGCGGAGCAGACCGCAAAGACGGCACCGATATAGCAGGAGACCTGATTTCGATTCATCATAATACGCTCAAGGCAACATCGGTGCGGGCGATTGTCATCCGGGGCAAGCCCAGAGAAAGCGTCGAGATACACCACAACTGGTTTCTTCACTCCGACAGTGGCAAAGCCATCGCCCAGACCAATGCCTCGGGGAATATGAATGTCGGCCCAAACCAGTACACAACGGAACGAACCGTAAAAGACTAAGCTCCTCAAACTGTATTCTACTGTTCACCATCCGTTCCTTCCAACAGTCCAATTTCAACTATTGCATCCTCGCTCCAGAAGCTATGGTCCCGTGATTTCAAACGCCGTCACATCAAAGAAAATGAAAACGTCCTCCCCGCGCCCTTATGCTGGACGCCCTCTCCGAGCCTATAGCGTGGTTTTTGCGGATGTTTGCGGGTGTGGTGGGTAGGACGCTGCTGGGGGTGGGGTGAACTCGCACGGCTGTATCTTACTGCAACCGAGCCGAGAAAATGCCAGCGCTGTCGTTTTGAGCACACCGTTCAGATTTCAGTCTTTATAGCGAGCAGGGCTTCGCCCCTGCACACCACAAAGGGTAAAAGGACAAAAGAGCAAAGGGTTAAAAGTCCAGGACTAAACGAAATCCGTTGTAGTAGTAGCGACCCGACGGATAGCTGTAGCCCCGGCACGCGACGCGGCAGAGGTCCGCATACTGCTCGTTCCATGAACCGACGCGAATAACGCGATACTCCTTTTTGCCATAACTCTCATTCAATGGATTCTCCGCACGGCCCTTCGAATACCAATCCTCTGCATACCAATCCTGGCACCACTCGCACAGATTCCCGTGCATATCATACAAGCCCCATGCATTAGGCTTGAGGGTTCCTACCGGGTGGGTCTTCTTGCCACTGTTTGGGTAATACCATGCGTAGTCAACCAACTGAGATTCGCTGTCCCCAAAACTGTACTCGCTTGTTGTTCCCGCTCGGCATGCATATTCCCACTCCGCCTCCGTTGGCAACCGATA
>JAFGTU010000503.1 GCA_016933985.1 Sedimentisphaerales bacterium
AAGAAGTTTATACTCTATTAATTATGGTGGATAATAAAAAGAGGAAACATAAAGTTATGTATGTTGTAAGAAAACCTAAGCACAAATGGTTTTTCAAATAAAATGATGTAGGATTTGTTGAGGAGCCTCACAAGGTTTCCTCGATGGCTTTTTTAAGCGTCTTGCAGACTAAGGCGATGTCGTCTTTGGTGAGATTATTGTAGGAGGGCAGGCCGATTGTGGTTTTTGATACGGATTTGGGGATTTGATGATTTTCTGCGAGGAGTGGCTGGGTGGAAGGTAGCGTATAGCGGGGAGCGTTTAGCGTTTAGCGGACAGGAGAGCGAGGTAGCGTTTAGCGGGGAGCGGTTAGTGCATAGGAGATTGCCACGTCGGCCTGCGGCCTCCTCGCAATGACAATTCTTGAGACGGATTTTCTTTTGCGTGTCTTTTGAGAATCAGGTGACGTGCTCGGGATGACAGGGAAAATTATTAGGGGGAACCACCAAAATGAATTTGGGGGCTTCGCAGAGATTCTGTGTGTGCAAATAAATTGCACGCACTACATGGCTGATCGCGTTCGCGGGGTAACCCGGTCGCTTACGCTCGCGGCTTGTCAGAGATTATGTGTGCGGGCTAATCGGCGCAGTATGTTTCGAGCCAGTTGTCGGCTAAGATTGCGACGTCGGTCATGCCGACGGCGGTGCTCATGTCTATGTCGGCACCGCCGCACCAGTCGGGCGGGCTGCAGGATGAATCGAGCCAATACTGGCCTATGATGGCAAGGTCGAGGAAGTTGACGCTGCCGTCGCCGGCTATGTTTGCGCCGCCGCACTTAATCGTCTTTGTCCATAGAACTGACATCGGCATTGCAAGGTCGTGGGAGCCGGCGAGGGCTTGCGCGGTTGCGCTTGTGCTGCCGTACGGAATCTTCGCAAACCTTGCCTCATAGAAGGGCATTGCCGTCTCGTCGGGGAACTCCGGGATATTGTCCATAGTGAATCCGACCACGTAAAGCGTTCCCGTAGCGGGATCCTCGGTAATTCCCGTTACGTGGTGCATACTGTTGACCGTGATTTTTCGAGTGCAAGTCATAGTGCCCACGGTTGTGAAGCCATATATCGTGCTGTTCCTGTAGTCGGCGGCATCATGCTGGCCGGACGCCATGTACAGCATGTCCGTTGTGTTGGAGATATACAACGCGACGGGATCGGGCACGTAGTTGTTCGTGCCTGGGACGCCCAGTTCGACCCGTTGGTATGCTCCGCTCGGCTGGTATCGCCAGAGGATGTTGCTCTCGTTAAGGCCGTGCGCATTTACGACGTAGATATTGCCTTCATCGTCTATTTCAATCTCCCGGAGCGAGTTGCGATACTGGTTATCAGCGGGCAGCGGGGGATCATCGTAGATCTTGACAACCTGGTACGGCGGGCTGCCGGAGCTGAGAAGCTGGAGTTTTGCCGCTGCGACGTAGGCATCCTCGGCGACGGGTTCAACCACTACGGGCACAACGTAGGCGTAGTCTTCGTCAAAGGCTGCGTCGAGGATGGGACGGCCCGTCGATTCATCCTCATAGTGTCCGGGTTCGAGCTGTATGCCGACGTACACTGTGGCTCCGGAGGTGCTGTAGCGCGGCTCAGTAACGTTGGTGCAGACACCGGGGGGGATGATTTCATCGTCGGTTGCGTTGAGCCGGATTACGCCGTCTTCGGAGTTGACCTGATAGATTGTGTCGTCCGTGCCCTGCACTATGCGGAGGTTGGAACGACTCGAGGACGGAGTGAAGGAGGCCGAATAGGTCGGGGTGGCGTCGAACGTGTACAAACGGTCCTGCATTTTGACCGAGGCGCCGGCGGCTTTTCTCTTTCCGATTATCAGGAGGTCGTCCAGACTGCTTGGAACAATCGCCAACGGCATCGCATTGCCCAAATTCTTGAGGTCGGCTTCCTTGGCGGCTTCTGCCTCGCTGAGCGGTATTCCGTCGCAGAGGTATCCTCGATCATCGTCGCCCAGCGTCCAGTCCCAGCCGGTTATGTCGAGCACGTCCACGTAGCTGTCGTCGCTGTACGCGCCTTCGAGGCAGGCTCGGCTGCCTGTATCGCAGGGGTCGAGCTCCGCGGTCAGGCCGCACTCGCCGACAACAGTCAAGAAGTCCACCTCGTCAACGAGATAGTCTCTGGTTACATCGAGGCAAATTCCGTCGCAGTGGACCTCGGGGCCCCAGTCGTCTATTGAAATAGTAGTACCGCTGACAACACCGTCTTTAGCAGGAGACCCTAATACCTTCATAAAAGGGATTCCCACTGGGGGTATTATCGGATTAAGCTCACCAGGCTGGATGAGCTCCAATTCCACGAATGTCCCGTCCGTGAGGTCGAGCCCTTCCGTAGGCACGGTTTTCTCGAAGACGGCGAAGCGTCCGCTGTCGGCCGATCCGGGTCTCGGATAAGGCGGCGGCTCAAGTATCCCGACAAGCCTGTAATGCGCCAAACGCTCCGGGTCATCCTCCTCCAACAAATCGGGAACGTCGGAGAGATAGACCTCCAATCTAACATCGGGGTCATAAGTCTCGAACTTGTAGTTGAATCGAATCGTCACCATTTCTTCCGTGCATCTTGCGAAGAGTCCCTTTGCCCGGGCGGGAAGTACCTGCTGGTAAGTGGGCGAGGCCGGGTCGAGATCCGGCAGGGTGTGCATCAGCATCAATCCGATCGGGTCGAGCTGGGAATCGACGGTACGCTCGATATGAACACGCGTCAGGCCAGGTATGTCGGCATTAACGAGGTTATTATTAAACACACGATTGGAGTATTCGTCGGGACTATCAAAGACAATATCATCGAGAGAGTAACCCAGGAGAGGCCTGTTGATTATCCTGGCAGTGGAGTGCATGGAAAGCGACTCGTAGTACATGCGGTTGAAGGCCGTATCGAGAACGGAGTCCTCACCGAGCACAAGCTGCTTGACATAGAGCACTTCGGCTTCTCCACCCTCTTGGTAGGGCGGCTGATAGTCGTCGCGGTTGGTGAGGGTAAGCTTCGCCCCCTGGCGCAGCTCCAGCCGCTCGATCGTCCATGTGGCAGGGTCGAAATCAGGAACGGTCGGAAGCTCGAACAGACCGGGTTCGCAGGGGCTCTGCTCGCAGAACATATCTTGTCCCCGAAGCTCGAAGAGTCCTCCCGGAAGGTTGCCCCTGCCTTCCTCGGTTGTGACAAATATGCGATTGTTCTCTATTGCGCCGGTGAACGTTTCAGGCTCTACGTCGATGTATCGGTCGCCTTTTGAATAGACATCATTGTTGAAGAATATCGCGGAATTTTCAAGCGAGATCTGCCCGTAGGGGATGAGAACGTTGGTCGAGAACACATTATTGGTTATGATCGCGTAGTCCTGAAATATAGCGCGCGTGACATCGACGGCCGTCCTGTTGAGAGAGCCGCTGTCTCCAACGACGAGCAGACCGTCACACTGGACTGTGCCCCGTATGCCGGGGCTGTCTCCGTCGGTCAGGTCGATAAGGGCGTTCTCCACGACGGTGAGTTTGTTTCCGGCCGGGACCAGAATCCGGCCGAGGCCTTGCACGATGGTGTACCCGGCTATCGTCGCGTTTTCCATTTGCAGAGTCGCATCAGGGTCTATCTGAAAGGCGGCGTCGCCGACGATACTATCGGATATGACATTCACCGTGCCGGAAATGCGGGCGGAACCGAAATTCAGACTAATGCCGTCGGGGCTGTTGTTGCGGATAGTGGAGTAGGCTAAGGTCGGATTGCTCGAGCGGCACTCTATGCCCCCGCCGTAATAGACGGCATTGTTGGCGGTGATTACGCAGCCATCGATAAGTGCGTTGCTATATTCAAGGCAGATGCCGCCACCGGAGCGGCCCTCGCAGTTGCGGATGATGCAGTCTCTAATTGTGGGGCTGGAGTAGTAGCAGTATATGCCGCCACCGTCCTCAAGGCCTTCGGTATAGGCTCGCCCGTTGGCAATGGTAAAACCTTCGAGCACGCTTTCCTCGCCCTCTTCGTACACGAAGTAGAAGCCCCTTCGCATGCGTTCGCAGTTGATGATACAGTTCTTCGGGCCGTTCTCACTTCGCAGCAGCATCGGCTTGCCGTTGAAGGAGAGGCTGCGGTTGCCCCACCCGGAATAGATCCCGTCCCGCACGATTACCGTCTCGAAACTGTCGGCCGCGTCAATTCCTTCCTGTATGGAGTCGAAAGGATGATTCCAACTGCCGTCTTCGTCGGGATCTCCGATGCTCGGGTCGCCTGGCGCCGGGTCGTCCGGGGCGTCGTCGTCCACGTAAATTCCGGTCCGCTGGACAATCTGATTGGCGGCGATCCATTGTATCTCCTCCGGGCTCAAGGCTCGATTCCAGACCGCTGCCTCGTCTATCATCCCGTCAAATTCGCGTCCGGACATCCCCGAGTTGCCGCCAATCCAGACATTGGCCTGGCTGGTTGTCACACCGCCGTCATAGGGAACCGGTCCCGCGTCTTCGACGCCATCGATATACAAGCGAATGTGGCTGCCGTCGTATGTGCCTACAACGTGATGCCAATATCCGGGTGTGAGTTCGGTAGTACCGTAAGCTGCCCAATAGTCGGGCGCGCCGGTAACGGCAAAGTGCATTTTCGTAGTTGACACATCGGTGGAAAGCCGCCATGCCTCGTCGCCCTTTGTCAGTATTGCGGTCCAGTCGGCCGGGACCGTATTGATGTTGACCCAGGCCGCGACGGAAATGCCTGCGGTGACGTCGAACATCGAGCTGTTGCCGCAGTCCGCGTAGTCGCCACCGGGAAACGACAGTGCAATACCCATATATCCGGGGACCCACTGAATAGCAGGCCCGCTGCTTAAGAAGCCGTCGTGATTGTTCCAGCTCGAGTCCGCCGCCACCGTCCCGGCCGATTCATCGAGTGCCCAGTGCGCCAGCAGGGAGCGGTCCGGCTCCACATACTCGCCGATCAGATATGCGATCTCCCACTCCGTCAGCGCATCGTCGTATAGGCGCACATCGTCGATTAGGCCGTTCCAGCCGCGCCCCGGCATCTCTGCGTTTGCCCCGATAAAGACATCGTAGGGGTTGGTCGCAACAGACCCATAACCGTCTTGAGCGGCCTCAGGACCGTCCGGAACGCCGTCAACGTAAAGCACGACCTGATGGGTCTCTCCGTATGGATTATAGACGCCGGCGACGTGGTGCCACTCGTTGTCCACAACCGGTGTGCTGCCCGTCGCTGAGCTGCCCCAGGCCTCGTTGCCGCCCATCAGGCCGGTACAGGCGAAGTTGATGTAATCGGTGTTCATATACCTGTGAAGCCGCCATGCGGTGTCGCCTCTTGTCAGTATGGCCTGCCAATCCTTCGTAAGGGAATCAGTCTTGATCCACGCCATCGCCGTAAGGCCCAGTTGGAAGTCATAACCCTGAAGTTCCGGGCAGACCACATGACCCTCGCCGCCGTCGAAGAGCAGCGATCCGCCGATCCGTCCTTCGAAAGGCTGCCACACCGGCTGCGTTGAATTGCTGAAGAATCCGTTGTTGCCGTTGCCGGACCAATCGCTGACCATGCTGCCGTATCCATCTTCCATAGGCCAGTAGGCAAGCAGGCCATCCGTTACGGCCGGCTCACTTTCCGTATCGACCCAGAGCGTGGGCGACCAGCTCGTTTCGTTGAGCAGCCCATCCCTCGCCTTGACTCGATATGCATAGGACATCTCAGGCTCGAGCAGCGTATCTGTGTACGTGTAATATGTGACCCAACCGCTGTCATGGCCTGGCCCGGAGACGCATTCGAAGTAATATTCCACGCCGCTCGGATCGAATGCCTCGGTGCAGATCAGGGTAAGCTGATTGTGCATAACGCCGTTGGGTTCTACCGACAAGCTCGGATTTGGGATTGGAGGTTGTGTATCAGGCAGGCCCCCTGTCAGTTCATAGGCGCCCATGTCAACGATAGCAGAGCCGTTGCCATCGCCGTCCATGATGCGCGGACTACCCTCGAAGTCCTTAATCGGCAGATCAGGTGCTGTATTGTCGCCCGCGTCCACACACGGTGAAGCCGACGACGACAGCCGATAGACGTGCAGGTCGGGATCTTTGAACAGGGGGTCGGCGTTTATATTGCCGGCGCCGGCCCAGCCGCCCCGAATATCGCTGTAAGTGACATTAGCCGGTCCCGCAATCTCTGAGTCTATGTTGGACGTGTCGCCCCACAAGATACAGTTGACCAGTATCGGAGCGCTGTCATTCGTACTGCGCGTTGCACCGCCGTAATACGCAACATTCCCCGTGAACGTGCAATTGGTCAGCTTGGGAAAGCTGTAATTGCTCTGCCCCATCCCGCCGCTGGTGCCGTTATATCCGACATCGGCGGCGTTGTTGAAGAATATCGAATTGGTTACGGTCGGGCTGCTCCAGTCATTGTGCATCCCGCCGCAGTGAATGGCTGAATTGCCCCTGAATGTGCAGTTTGTCACAGTTGGGCTGGAGTAGTTGTTGGACATACCGCCGCCGTAAATCGTTTCGGTATTGTCGATGAACGTGCAGTTGACAACTGTGGGCGAGCTTGACCAGTTGCACATCCCGGACCCCCGGACGTATCCCTTGTTGCCGGTGAAAACACACCCAACCACATGCGGGCTGCTACCGTTGGTATTGTACATTCCGCCGCCGCGGTCGGCGGCCCTATTTGCCTGGAAGATGCAGTTTGTGACTGTTGGGCTGCTGCTATAGTTGTACATTCCTCCGCCGTATGTATCGGAACCCGTGCCGTTGGCATTGCCGCCGGTGATTGTGAAGCCCTCCAAAACGGTATCCGGGCCTTCGCCGCTTACGCACTGGACGACGTGAAAGTGGCCCGTTCCGTCGATGGTGGTGACCTCCGGGCCGCCGCCGCTGTAGAGTTTCACCGCCTTACCGTTGAAATTGATGGCCTCGTAGTAGATTCCAGTGGCCACTTCGATCTGGTCGCCGTTATAAGCGGCATTGATGGCGGCCTGGATGGTCGCGTATTCGGCCGGTACGTGCAGGAGGGCAGGCGCTGTCGCTACAATGATGTGGATGTTGTCGAGAATGCTCTCCATGTCCGATAGGACAAGGTCGGCGACTCCCTCTTCATAAACCGTGAGCTCAAAGACAAAGTGCATCCCCGGCGACGGTCCCCCGATCGGCCCCGGTCCTGATATCGTCCGCACGGCGTATTCGTAGAAGACATTTGGCTCATGGACAGGTTCAGCCGTTGCCAGCGTGCCGGCCTCGGGCCTGATCTCTAAGAGCACGAGCTCGTGTGCCGGCGTCTCAACCTCGAATCCAATGAGATTCAAGTAGGTATCCGAATTGGTCGAGTTGATCTCGATGGAAACGGGTTCACCGACATCCAGTATCAGTTCGGAGGTTCTTATGCCGTTGACGGTGAGGTACTGATAGCCGTATACCGTTGTTGACGGCAACAAAACGCCCACCGTTAACAGTATGGCTGCCGCCAAATATCCCTTCATTTTCATCTTAACCATCCTTCCTTCTGTGTATGTGGGCAGCTCAGATTATTCTTCCTCGAACGAAGCTGAACCTTTCCTATATGTTGTCCCCACAGCAGACAACGCTTTCTCTCAGGCTGTTCGTCCGAGTATGCCAGAATTCGACACAATACTACCGCAAAGAGCCGGCGCAAATTATACCATTTATTCGGCAAAAGTCCAACAAAATCCTGCCAAACCCGCAGAAACAGCCTTTATGCGTGGTTTTTGGGCCTATTCTCCCTGGACTTTTCTTGCCAGCGGGTATAGCTCTTTCCAGGGCAGAATCGCATATTGATCGGCTACCCAGAGGCCCCTTATGATTTCGAGGTAGTCGGCGTGGCCGTCGAGGAAGGCGATATAGTAGTAGTTGGGGCGGCCATGCCACTCGGCCACCTGTCTCTCCTCGTCCGTCAAAACGTCCGTCGGCTTCCATTGGTTGTACCAGCCATAGTCTCCCAACAGCAATAATTGAGAGTGATTACCGAGGTTGTGGCTGTTTATGCTGTTGAGGCGGTCATTGACCTCGCCCTCGAGGGCCGTGGTGTCGGCGGTCATCGGGGAGTACCAGCCTGCGAAACTGAAACGCTTATCGCCAATAAGGAAGAGATTTGTCACGTAGCTGGTTCCAATACGAAGAAAGACCTTCTGGCGCAATTGAGCCCCAGGCTTACCGCCGTGGTCGCCGGGGCAATGGAAGACCTCCGCCTGATGAGGAGTTGGAAGGTTCGGATCAAGACGCAAGACCCTATTGAAGTAGCGATTTCCCTCGTTCTGTTCGCCTATCCAACCGCCGTAGTACAAGTGTGCGTTTTTCCTGTTCCGCGCGGGAAAGTATCCATCATTGTCGTCGAGGTAGAGGCGCCAGCCCATTGCCAATTGTCGCAGATTACTGCCGCACCGGACCCTCTGGGCAAGCTGCCTGGCCTTGCGGAGGGCGGGCAGCAGTATCGCCATAAGCATGGCTATCACAGCTATCACAACCAATAGCTCGACCAGGGTAAATCCAATTGGTCGCCGGGCACTGTTAGTCTCCCTGGATAGTCGGCCATTCACTGGTTTTCTCCTTCAGGTTGCACAGCAGATGGCTGATTTGATGGGTTGACGGCGCGTTCGAGGTCATAGAGTCTGGCCTTGACGAAATCGATCATTAGGTCATCGAAACTTGTGCGGCTTTCCTGCGGCAATTGCCTGATCCGATCGTAGCTGCTGTGAAAAGCCTCAAGGGCTTCGTCTCTGCTACCATCCATTAGACGGCGCTCGCCAATGATGAAGTCGGCAAACCAGGCACGTTCGCCCGAAAAGGACTTGTGAATCCGATCTTCCTTCTCACTTGAACTCGCATCGGCCAACAATACAATCGCCGCTTTGTCCTCCGTGGAGCCGATTTGAAAGTACCTTGCCATCTTCTTGGCATTGTCTATCCGACCTTCTCGCCATTCCTTCAAGAAAAGGGCAAAGTATAAAGGTTTTGCTCCCAGAGTTGTCTTTCCATATTTTTGTGCTTGTATAGCATAATCCCTGGCGATTAGCTTCGATTCATCTAATGCTCTTTCGGACTGTTTAAAGAGCTCGAAGCTAATCCACGCGAAGGCAATGACGATTATGGCCAAGAGCGCGACCACGGTGCTTGTGTATCGGTGTCGGGCGATGATCTTTCGGAGGAGGTACATTGTGCTGATGGATTTTACGCGAATGGGCCGGCCTTCGAGCCAGTTCTCTATATCGCTTTGCAGCTCAGCGGTGGACTGGTAGCGTTTCTGGCGTTCTTTTTCGAGGGCCGTGAGCAGAATGGCCTCCATTTCAGAGTTGAACTTGGGGACGATTTGTCGGGGCCTGACCGGTTGGGCCTGCTGGATATTCTTCAGGGCCTCCAGGGTCGGGCCGTTCACGTCATAGGGATATTGGCCGGTCAAGAGCGTATAGAGTATAACGCCGAGGGAATAGACGTCGGTCCGCACGTCTATGAGGTTGGGCATGCCGGATGCCTGCTCCGGCGACATCGTCGAGAGCGAGCCGGCCCACTGGCCTGTCATCGTGACGACGGCCTTATCGTCGGCCTGCTCGTCCAGGCCGACGGCCTTTGCAAGGCCGAAGTCAAGTATGTGCGGCTCACCGTGCTTATCAACGAGGATATTTGCGAATTTCAAGTCGCGATGGATAATCCCCTGTTGGTGCGCGTACGATACGGCCGAGCAGATTTTCTTGAACAGGTCCACCCGCTCTCGGAAAGAGAGCCTCCGGGCCTGGACATACGCTCGCAACGGCTCGCCGTCGATATACTGCATCACGAAGTAGTACTGACGGTGAATGATTCCGCTGTCGCGAATGCTCACGATATTCGGATGGTCGAGGCTGGCGATAAGCTCCGCCTCTCGCTCGAAGTAGTACCTTGCCCGGTCGGATGCGAGCAGCGAGGGCAGGAGGACCTTGATCGCAACGTTGGTCTTGGTGGCGGTGTGGACCGCTTTATACACGACTGCCTGTCCGCCTTGAGGCAGGGTCTCAACGATTTGATAACCCTCGATCATCGATTCGAGAGACTTGGCGAAATCGGGCCGGCCCGGCGATACTACCGTCGCTTGGCTAAGCGTTTCAGTCGGGCGCTCGTCCTCGGCTATTGCAAGAGTCTTCTCGTCGGCAAGAGTCTCGGAATCATGCCGGCTGCTCTGGCCCATAGTTGACCGTGTCACCTCTACTGTGGCCCGACAATCGTCGCACTGGGTGAGGTGCTTCTCAAAGACCTGACGTTCATTCTGCGAACATCCGCCGGTCAAGTAGCGTTCGACGAGCTCTTTTGTTGGACAGGCGGACATACTACCGTCCTTCAGTCAGGTCTCTGCAAGCCTGCACAGACGAACCGCCAAACTCTCAGTTCTCCGCACGGGCATTTTTATTTTCGATTCACCAGAACAAACGTCGTAATATCATCCTGCTGAGCCAGCGATTCCTGAAAATCTCTCACGGCAGCGGTAACGGACTCGGCCATTTTCTTTGCCGACCTGCCGGCCATGGTTTTCAATATATGCATCAGGTGTCTGTCGCCAAACTCGTCACCCTGTGGCGACTTGGTCTTGGTCACGCCCTCGCTGCAGACGACGAGCGCCGCGTCTGGGGGTATCGTCGCCTCGCATTCCTGAAAACGAGCCAAATGACTGCCGAGCGGACCGCCTCCCGGTTGGCCGAGGGGCGTTGCGCCGCCTTGCGGATGCACAATGAAAGGCGCCGAATGGCCCGCGTTGACGTATTTCATTGCTGCGGACGGCCCGTCGAAGAAGGCTAGGAAAAGAGGCGCGGATATTCCTTCAAGACTGCTGCCGAGCAAATGCGAGTTGACGTGCCTGACGGCCTCGGCGGGCTCGCCGGAGTAGAACGTCGTTGTGCGGAGGAGCGTTCGCAGCTCCGCTATAGCCATCGCCGCCTGGAGGCCTCTGCTCGAGATATGGCCGATTGCAAAGGCCAGCCGCCCGTCTTCCAGCTTCCAGAGGTCGCAGTAATCGCCGCCGACCCAGATGACGGGCTTATACTGCACAGCCGCCTCGCATCCGGACAAGTCCTTCGGCACGACGGGCGTGAGCCTGGCCTGAATCTGGTGCGCCAGGGACAACTCGTGGTCGAGTGTAGTCCTCTCGGCCTTGAGGTGGATGGGGGTGATGCTTTTTCGCACCGATGCGACCTCCGCTGCGACCATGCCGACAAATGCAAACGTCTCTTCCGGCGAGACCCTCATACTTCCACCGATTGGGATATCGAGGTAAAGCAGATCGACGGTCTCGGCGGCATCGCCCAGAGGCGCGCAGATAACGGCGCGTGGGCTGTGCTCATCCACCACGGTGATTGTCACTTCGACGTCGGATGAATATATGCTCTTTGCCATAACCGGCTGGCCGGTCGAGCGGACCTCGTCGAGCACCCTGTGTGAGACTCGAAAGGCGAGATGCGACGGATATGCCGGCGAGGATGCCGGCGTCATCGTATCATCGGCGCTGGTTCCGAAGTGGCACGCCACGACATCGGGCGTTTTAGGCAAGGGCTTACCTTTGCCTGGAACGCGAAGCACGGCAGCGACCGACTTGGGCATCCAGGCCAGGCGTCTGCACACCTCCGGATACAGGGCGGACGAGCTTGTCAGTAGTGACAACCTCCGCTTAATCTCATCGAACTGTTCGGGACACGGCCTGGCGGAGACCGGCGTCTTGCCCCTTCGGGAAAAGATCTCCGTCTCGAAGTCTTCGACTCTAATGTTCGTCGTTTGGGCGGAGGCGTCGGCTTCGACCTGGTGGTCCTGCGGGTCGGACGTTGCGCCCACCGAAAGCGAGGCCGGGCCTATAACGACAGGCTCGCCGGGAAGGACCGCAC
>JAFGTU010000504.1 GCA_016933985.1 Sedimentisphaerales bacterium
AAAGACGATTTTCTTCAACAATATAGGCCTAACCTGCAATTTTGCAGAACTCATGAAATTTACGGATAATGTTCGGCACTCTATTTTCCAAATCTTCATGCAAGATTTTTCCTTTCACAGGCTGTCTGGCGCATTTGCCTTTTCTTCTCAGTTACTTTCCACAACGGGGTTCATCACTCTACCCATAAAGAGTATGCCGCCCGAACGATTATCTCTAATGATGAATATGAACGGATGGTCCGCACGAAACACGGGGGACATTGCCGGCCCGCCCTTTGCCATAACGACCGCCGTCGCCGCGGCGGCTTCCGTGCCCTCTTCATTGACCTCCACAAAAGCCTTGTGCAGGACATTCGAGATGAATAGTTCCTTCTTGCCCGTCATTCCGGAGAAGTCCGCAGGCGGTAAAGAAAAAGCGTCTTTCATTCCCAAGCTTTGCAGAATGTCGCCCAGATCGACCGTCGCCGTAGTCATTTTGAATTTCGGCAGGTGCACAGCCACCTCGCGTTTTCGCACCAGAGCCAATTCGAAGCGCAGATTGCCAGCGCAGAGCTTACTTTCGACAGAAGCCAAGAGGCTGACCTCCTTCGGCAGCACAACCACCATCGAAAGCTCATCGCCCTTGTACGGCAGCACGAGAGTCTGAGAGTCTTCGTCCTCAACGTAGTCGAACGAGCCTTTCTGACACATCATAGGCGTTTCCACAGTCTTTTCTTCGCTGAGATGAAACGTCGCGTTTTTGGTGTTCTCTTCTTTGAACTTGCTCGCCCAGTCGCCCTTGAAGTAGATTGCGTTGGTGAGCACCAGCACGGCGGCCGGATCGAGGTCCCCCGCCCGTATAAGCTCCTTTATCTTGTCCTTCGTTTCTTTTTCCACCCATTTATTGATTGTCCTGCGGGCTTGCTCCGTTGCCCCGGCGAAATCGACCTCTTTGAGTCCCGCACCGTAGCTCTTCCGGTTCAGGTCAAGAAACGGCGGCAGGAAGGCGTAAACCTTCTGACCCCAAAGGGCGTTGGCGACATTTAGTTCGTAGCCTTTCTCGCCTGGCTTGGCCTTGAGATTCTTCTCCAGTGCTGCGAAGGCCCCGGCCAGACGCCCCTGCTCCCACGGTGACGCAGTAGCGCTCAAACCACCACTCAGAAACGTATCCGATGGGAATTTCAAAACTGCGGCCATTTGCCGTGCCGTATCTTCGCGAGCGCCGGCGTAGGTCATCGCCAGGGCGGTCGAAATACTATACGGCGAGAAGAACAGGTTGCCGTCCGCCTCCTTTACAGCCGGATGCTCTTTCAACCGAGCATACAGGTCGAACGCGAATTCTGTATTCCCCGCCACGACAGCATTGACGTCTGTCATAGAAGCTGCATCCTCGGCAATCAGAGATGATAGCCCGACAACAAGCAGCCCGCCGGCAATCAGCCCTGCAAGAATTACAATGTTTATCAGCCGCCTTCGCAGCATAGTCCGTCCTTCCTGTTACCTTGCGGCCTCTTCTTGTCGAGTGCCGTGATATGTAGTTACCGTATAGCCGAACGTCCATTTGCTGCTCGGCCTTCGCTTCAGCGTGAATCTGGCGTGGGTTGCATCGTGCTTTTCATAGCCGACCGCATCCTCCTCCGTCGAGGCGGGGTCAATCAGGTCGAGGGTCCACGATGCCGTATCAAAGCCGCGTGTTATCTCTATCTCGACCGGCAGTTCCCGCGTATTGGTGATCTCTATTTTCCAGGTCCGTATCTCGTCCCAGCCGGCCACGTCGCCCCTGCGGTCGAAGGTGTAGTTTGCCGTCTTGAATTCCATCAGCTTCGGCTCAACCTTCACAAGCCGCGCCGGGCCCAGGTCCAGCTCGATTTCTTCATTGACCGGGATATACTTGACGTTCGTGCCGCCGATGTATGATAGATGCCCTGCATCGTCGGCCAGGCCGTATATCTTGACGTCCCCGTCGGGTATGGGCGTCTGGCCTAAATTATGCTCTTGGTCATTGGTGAACTTGACAAAGCGTATTGCCTGCCCGCCCCATCGCTCCTCGTCGTATTTGTAAAGGCTGTCAACTTTGATATCATCGGCCTCGAATGAAAGCAGCCGCTTGCCCCACTGATCGGCAATCGTCTCTGTCCCTTCGATCGTGTAGAGGAAATACTCGCTCAGGCCCTCCTTCATTATTTCCTTTCTTCTTAGCAGGTCGATTCCGCCGCCGTATCCGCCCATGCCCCCAAAACCGAACATCACACCCTCCTGCAAGGTTTCGGCTTTGTCCTTCTCAATCCCGCTGGCTCGCCCGCCGCGTGTGACGACTATGGGAATGGGGCTGCCGTACGGATACTGGCGTCTGGCCAGCTCCGCTATCTGGTCGAGCAGGTGGACCTGGCCGACAATCAACCGAGTCTGGGCGTTCTCATAATCTTCTCCGCTATTATTGCCCACCCGGACGTATCCGAGCATCCGCATCGTCTTTTCATCCTCGCTAAGCGTCCCCAAATAGAAGGCCCGCCACGATAGGCCGCTTGTGAAATACGTTATCTCGAATGCGATCTTGCCGCTTACCTGCGAGTCGATAAGCCACTGCCCGACCTGCTGCACCCTGGCCGGAAAGACGAGCTGTTGAATCGTAATCTTGTCCGCCTGTGCCAGTGGTTCCAGACTCAGCGAGGTGGGGTCAATCAGCGTATTCGCCCAGGCCAGTTCGAGCCGATTCCAGCCCTTCTTCAGAGTCAGGCTCCGCTGCTCGCGCACCAGCGTCAGATCCGCCGAGTTGTAAATAGTAAGCTGCGACTTGTCCCGCTGCGGCAGCGTAACCAGATCCACTTTCGCAGCAGCCGAGCCGCTCACTACAAGCGTTATCATCAAAACAACTGTTCGGCGTTTCATCTGACCGTTGCCTTTCTGCCTTCTGCCTTCTGTCTTCTGTCTTGCCTCGTCCGTCATCTACCTTCCGTTCTCACGCCATGATAGGTCGTCAGGACATACTGGAATTCCTGCTTCGACCTCGGCTCCAACTGGAGCGTGAACTTCACCGTATCCATATCCTCCTTTTCGTATTGGCCGACCTCGTCGGCTCTTTTCAAATCCCAATATGGCGTATTAAAGTTGCGCTTAATCTCCAGTTTCACGGGGATATCGCGGGTATTATGGACCTCGATTGTGAATGTGCGAATCTCGTCCCACCCGGAGATATCGCGCCGCGGGTCGAACCGGTAGTTGTCCGTCTTGAATTCTATCAGCTTTGGCTCGACAACAACATCGGCGACGGCTCCGAGGTTGAGCTCAACATCCTCATCAACGGGGATGTACTTGAAAGAAGATTGTCCCGTATAAGATAAGTGCCCTTCGTTGCCGACGTTCCTATAGACCTTTAGCAAGCCGCCCGGGATGGGGGTATCGCCTAATTTGTGCTCCTTATCGTTCTTGAAGCTGAGGAACCACACGATGTTGTTACCGTAGCGCTCCTCCTCGAACTTGTAGAGATTGACCACCTTCACCCCATCGGCGTCGAAACTCTGCAGCCTTTTCGACCATCCTGTCTCGATAGTCTCGGTTCCTTCAATTGTGTAGAGGAAATACTCGCTCAAGCCTTCCTTCCTGATCTCCTTCCTCACGCCAAGCCTGGCAAATTTCTCGACGACTTGGCTGCTTAATGCCTTGGCCTGAAACCGGGCCTCGCCAAGTTGTTCCACGCTCGGTTCGCCGGCGGCCGGGCCGGCTATGGGACTGCCATAAGGATATTGCCTTCGGGCAAGCTCGGCTATTTCGTCGATTATGTGCACCTGGCCGACAATCAGGCGGGTCTGGGCGTTCTCATAGTCTTCGCCGCTGTTATTGCTCACGCGGACGTATCCCTGCAGCCGCATCGTTTTTTCGTCTTTGGTGAGCGTGCCCATATAGAAGGCCCGCCAGGATAGGCCGCTGGTCAGATAAGTTATCTCGACCGGGACCTTGCCGCTGATTCCGCTTTCCACATTCCAGAGACCTAAGTTCTGCACCCTCGGCGGATACGTCAGGTTGGATATATCAATTTTGCCCGCATCGGCCTTGGGGAGCATCTCCAGGCTCGTCGGGTCGATAAGCGTATTGGCCCAGGAGAACTGCAATTTGTTCGCGCCCTCCTTGACCGTCAGCGCCCTGCTCTCGCGGACCAAGGTAAGATCCGCAGAGTTATATATCGTAAGCTGCACTGTGTCGCGCGTAGGCAGTGTCACCAGGTCCACCTTGGCAAGGGCAGGCCCGCTCACAACAAGCATCATTGTCTGAATCAATATCCGAAGTCTCATCTTGTCACCGCCTTATTGTCTTTGAGTGTTCTGTGCTCTGTCTTCGATCCTCGCGCCGTGATACGTCGTCACCGTATATTCGACGGTGCGTTTGGTCTGCGGGTCGAGCTTCAATTCAAACCTCGCGTGCGTCGCATCGTGCTTCTCGTAGTCCACGTTCTCGGAATCCAGCTTTAGCGTCCAGTACGGCGTGCCGAAGCCCCTGGTGATCTCAATCTCGACGGCCAGCCCGCGCGTATTGGCGATCTCAATCTTCCACGTCCGTATTTCGTCCCAGCCGGAGATATTGCGCTGAGGGTCGAACGTGTAGTTGTCCGTCCTAAAGTCCATCAGTTTCGGCTCGACTTTCACTAATCGGGCCGCACCGAGGTCCAGCTCGACCTCTTCGTTCACCGGGATATACTTAACGCTGGTCCCGCCGACGTATGAGAGCGAGCCGTCCGCCCCGGCCTGGCCGAATATCCTTACCTGGCCGTCCGGGATCGGCGTATCGCCCAGATTGTGCTCGGCGTCGTTGGCGAACTTGACGAACCTTATCGTTTGGCTGCCCCATCGCTCTTCGTCGTACTTATAGAGGCTGTCAACTTTAATGTCTTCGGCCTCGAATGAAAGCAGACGCTTGCCCCACTGGTCCGGTATCGTCTCGGTGCCTTCGATGGTATAGAGGAAGTACTCGCTAAGACCTTCCTTCTTGATTTCCTTCTGTTTTAGAAGGCTTAGTTGGTCGGTGAACGCCAGAGCATCGCGTTGAACTACCCCATTCAGCGTTAAAACTGCGTCTTCCTGCTCGAACCAGTGTTCTGTGACTCCCTTGGCAGACATCGGAACGGGGCTGCCGTAGGCATATTGCCTCCTGGCAAGGTCGGCAATCCGGTCGAGCAGGTGTACCTGGCCGACAATCAGCCGAGTCTGGGCGTTTTCATAGTCCTCGCCGCTGGCGTTGGCGACGCGGACGTAGCCTTTCATTTGCATCGTTTTTTCATCCGGCGCGAGCGTGCCCATATAGAATGCCCGCCAGGATAGTCCGCTGGTGAAGTATGTAATCTCGAACGGTACCTGGCCGCTGACCTCCGAACGGATGAGCCAGCGGCCAAGCTCCCGCAGCCTCGCTGGGAACACCAGCTGTTGGATGTCGATTTTATCGTGTTGCTCCTTAGGCTCCAAGCTCAGCGACGTCGGGTCGATGAGGGTGTTGGCCCACATAAGCTGGAGCCAGTTCCAGCCCTTTTTGAGCGTCAGGTTGCGCTGCTCCCGCACCAAGGTCAAATCGGCGGAATTGTAGATTGTCAACTGGACGTTGTCGCGCCTGGGCAGAGTTACCAGCTCAATTGCGCTTGCGGGTGCAAAGGGCGGCTTTTCGGGTATTCCCTCGGCCTTTGCAACCATTGCGCCCGAGACCGACTTGCCGCTTGGCCCGTCTCGCAATTCCGCCGGCGGCACGGCAATTCCTTTCCCCGGCCCTTTTGCAAGCGGTTCGCCGCCTCTGCGCTGCCCCGGATGATTGGCAACCATTATCAGCACGCCGACTACCAACACCGCGGCGGC
>JAFGTU010000505.1 GCA_016933985.1 Sedimentisphaerales bacterium
CGCTCAATTACACGCAGAAAAACAAACCCAATCAAACCCAATCTCCCCACCGCAATACGCCGCCGAGGCACCTTGCGGGGCAATACGCAATACGACCCGCACATCTCACTCTTGCAATCACGCCCCAAATCCACTATCCTGCGGCAGCCAGACCCAGGAAACGCCTATGAAACAAGAACTACTGATAGCCAACTGCAGACTGTTCGATACCGCCAAAGACGAGCCAACCACCTCTATCCTCATAGAAGATGGCGCTATCACCAGGATCGACCGAATCGACGCGGCTGCCGGCCATGATAACGTCCTCGACGCAGAGGGGCGCATACTGGCCCCCGGCCTTATTGACGTTCACATCCAGGGCGCAGGCGGCGGCGACGTCCTTGACGCCACGCCGCAGGCTTTGAAGGCGATTTCGCGGGCCTGTGCGCGCTTTGGCGTTACTGGTTTTCTGGCGACGACGGTCTTCAAGCCGGGCCGGGCCAATGAGCACCTGGCCCTGGCCGCCGAGAATGTCGGCTCCGACTTCGGCGGGGCAAGTCTCCTCGGCATCCATCTCGAAGGCCCTTTCATCTCAGCCGAAAAAAGAGGGATGATTCAGCCGAACTGTATATGCCCCCCCTCCGAGCAGGTCCTCGATGAGATCATGGACATAACAAAGGGGCAACTGGCGATTATGACAATCGCCCCGGAGCTGCCCGGCAGCCCGGCCGTTATCCGCCGATTGGTCGATTCCAAGGTCGTAGCCTCCTTCGGCCACTCCAGCGCCACCTACGAACAGACCCTCGAAGGCTTTGATGCGGGCATTTCGCACGTAACGCACCTGTTCAACGCAATGCCCTCAATCCACCACCGCGCACCCGGCCCGCTGGTCGCCATCTTTGAGACCAACCACATAACGGCCCAGGTCATTCCGGACGGCGTGCATATCCAGCCGCCCGTTTTACGACTCACATTCAAGACGCTCGGCCCGAAACGGACGATACCAATCACCGACGGTATGCAGGCGATAGGCCTGCCCGACGGCAAGTACATTTACAACGGCATAGAGTACGAATCGAAAGACGGCGCCGCCAGATACGCCGACGGCACGCTCATCGGCACCGCCCTGGGCCTGAGCCAAATGCTCGACAGACTAATGACCTTCACCGATTGCCCGCTTAATACTGCAATTAGAATGGCTGCTGAAAACCCGGCGAAGGTATTAGGCCTCGAAGACAAAAAAGGCTCGATAGCAGTTGGTAAAGACGCCGACCTGGTCCTCCTCGACACCGACCGCTCCGTCTATGCAACCATTGTCGCCGGGAAAATCGTGTACAAAAAATAGTTTTCCGGCTAACGCTCATTGAGAAAAAATGAATACGGGGCCTTCGACGTTGATGATTCATGAACGTAAGAAGAATAATGAACTCAGCGATCAAGCAATCTGCGGTGGCAAGGCAAGAGGGGCAAGATGAGTAGATAAAATAAAATGGGAGAGCCAGAAGGGATGGCTCTCCCGCTTATTTATGTGGCTCTTTCCTTTTTTAGCTTAACCCTACGTTATCGTGCCCTTGTAACCATCGAACTTCTACGCAAAGCTCGAAAGCAGGACACCACAGGTTCAGGCTAACTTGGCCTCATTGGTCATTTGTCAGAGCCACTCGTTTCCAAAATACAGAATATAAATCGACCGATGCTCCGGCGAATCTTGAGCGTTTTTTTCGAGGTCTTCACAACTGCCCTATTGACGGTAACTTACGGGCCGAAAAAAATTCCATGTCACCATCTATTTCGGATTGTTGCCTATATTGCTGAGGTTGCCCATATTACTTCTCAAGCCCTAAGTTGTTATTTACTAAGGACTTATCTAACTTGCTGCAATCGTGCTCTGCATCGGTAAGTATATTGCCGGAGAACAAAACGGCCTCGCTGGGCTTGCCTTTAACGCTTACAGCTTTCGGGCGAAGGCCCGCAAAGAGATTGCCGACCACGGTGACATCTTTCGTGCCGTCGAGGACCATCCCGCCCGCCGCAAGGTCGTCGGCTGCGCGTTTTGTTCTTTCTTCGCCTATGTAGCTATCGGAGAAATTGTTGCCGGTGACAGTTATGCGTCCGCTGCCGGGCCCGACGGTTAGTGCGTCCTTGCCCATGATGGTAAATGCGTTTGCCGCGACGGTGCAGCCGTGGGCGTCGCGCAGGTCAATGCCGCCGACGCTGTTGTGGGCAATTACGTTGGCGCTGAGGGCAATGCCGTAGCAATCTCGATCGAGGACTATCGCGGTCCCGGCACATTCCTCGATCATATTTCCGGATACAACCGAGCCATAGGTATTCTCTATGACAACGCCGTCTCCGAGATGGTCGTCCAGATTGTTGCCGGTCATGCAGAGATTGAATCCGTCGATGCAGCGAAGGGCGTCTTTATTCTCCTCGAACTGGTTGGAGGCGACTACGATATCGTGACATGCGATGAGGTTCAAGCCGGTTGCTTTATTGTATGTAATCAGGGAATCGCAAATTCGCGGGTCCTCGTAACAATAGTACAGCCGAATACCGTCGCCGCCGTGATAGCTTACCGTGACGCTTTCGATAAAGATTTCGTTGATCCGGCGGGCCTCGATGCCGTGCCCGCTCTTCTCGTTGCCGGTTATTCTGAGGTTAGCCAAACGTATGCGCCATAATTCGGCATTTCGATTTTCGCCGCCGCCGGGATGCTCGAGTATCAGGGCGGATTTGCCTTCGGTGTTGACGTTCTTGATATGCGCAGCGGTGCCGCATCCTTTGATAGTGACATCGGATTTGCCGATAATGAGCGGCTCGGCGATCTCGAATGTCCCCGGCGGGATTCTCACTACTCCTCCGGCTTCCGGCAGTGCATCTATCGCCGCCTGGATTGTGGGGTATTGCGCGGCCTCGATTACAGCCGCTGCTCCCGGCAAACGAGTCTGGGGCGGGCTTGCGCCAAGCGCACAAAGCAGACCGACTATCGCCACAGCCGCAATTGCTGCTATTGGACTTTGCCATTTGTGTCTCATTTTTCGTCTCCTTACAATGAGTTTCACCGGATTCTTGTTAGGCGTTTTTCGCTTTTCAAATGTGGGGTCAGGCGGCAGCCTCCCGGATTGCTTTTATGGCTATGTCGATGTCGTCGGCGGTTATCCCGTAATGTGTCACCGCCCTTAGCCGGCCGGGACCGATATTGAGAATCTTCACTCCTTTTTTGGCCAGTTCGACAGTGAGTTGTTGGGCTGTCAGTCGGTCGCCGGCGACCTCGAAATAGACGATGTCCGTTCGGACGTTTTCGACGTTGATGGAAAGGCCGTCGATATTTGCGATGCCCTTGGCGAGGCGTTTTGCATTTTCGTGGTCCTCTGCAAGGCGATCTACCATTTGCTCCAGAGCAATAATGCCTGCAGCGGCGATTATTCCGGCCTGTCGCATTCCGCCTCCCAAGACCTTTCTGGTTCGGCGCGCTTCGGCGATGAATTCCGCCGAGCCGCATACGAGCGAGCCGACCGGCGCAGCCAGGCCCTTGGAAAGGCAAAAAGTCACCGAATCGGCGCCGCGCGCCAGTTCCTTTGCATCCACGCCCAGCGCAATGGCCGCATTGAATATGCGTGCGCCGTCGAGGTGGAGGAGCAGGCCGCGTTTTTTGGCCAGGGCTGCGACGGCATTTGTATATTCAACCGAAAGGGGCGAGCCGGCGCAGCGATTGTGCGTATTCTCCAGGCAGATCAGGCGGGTGCGGGGGAAATGCACGTTGTCCGGCCGTATCGCCGCGGCGATTTCATCCGGCAGTATTGTCCCATCGGGCTGATTGGCGATGGTGTGGGGATGCACTCCGCCGAGGGCGGACACGCCGCCTGCCTCGTAGAGAAACGTATGCGATCTATCACCCAGAATCACCTCATCGCCGCGTCGGCAGTGGGTTAGAACGCATGTGACGTTTCCCATAGTGCCGCTGACGACAAGCAGAGCGGCCTCTTTTCCCATCCGCTCGGCGGCCATTTGTTCGAGGCGGTTGACCGTTGGATCCTCTGCGAATACATCGTCGCCGAGCTCAGCCTTGTAAACAGCCTCTCGCATCGCCGGCGAAGGCAGCGTAACCGTGTCGCTGCGAAGGTCAATTGACTTCATTAACTATCTCCTAATCGAAAGCAACAAAGACCCGAGGAATTCTGCTCACTGTTGGAGCGCACGATAACCATAATAGTCGGATCCGTCAACGTTCAGGCGGCCAATTAAACTCTAAGAACACCTGCCGGGCGAGATTTTAGGTTTCCAACCGGCCATTATTTGGACTATCATATTTCCGATAGCCTATGGACACTGTACTCTACATCGTCGGGTCCGTGCTGTTTTTGACGTGCATCACGGGATATATTATCGTGCAGATCAAGCTGCGTCCGAGGGACGATTCGGATTTGGACGACTATTACCATGAGTTCGAGGAGCAGCATCCCGGGTATGCGAGATATTTGAGATGGTCGAGAATCACGTTCACGGCGGCCATTATCGCCGCACTAATACTGTTTCTGACCCGCGTATTGTAAGAGAAATGTCCACGTTTTTATTCCATGAAAGAATCAAGGAGTCAAGATCATGTCGCACAATGAGAAACGAGAAGGCTGGAATATTCATCTTGGCAGTGTTGTGATAGGTTTTCTGCTGGCGCTTTGCCTGGTTTTGGCCGTGGGGGCTGCAACGGGCGGTGATGCGGGGCCGTACCGAGTCTCAGCCGGCGGCGATGTCGCATTTGTGCTCGACACACAGACCGGACACGTCTGGCAGGTCAGCAGAACCGACCACGTCGATTTGGGAACGCCCTTCGAGCGCAAATCCCTCCGGAAGAGTATAACTCCGATGCTTGACTAACCGTGCCGCTGAGCAAGCATGTAGAAGAGTCGAAAAGGAATTTGGAGGCCGCAGGATGAAGGTGCTTGGAATCTCAACGAGTCCGAGACGCAACGGCAACAGCGATCTGCTCTTACATAGAGCCCTGGCCGGGGCCGAGGCCGCGGGCGCCGAGGTCGATTTCATTCGGCTGAGCGATTTCAAGGTGGGCCCGTGCATCGAGTGCAACTCGTGCTACGCTACGGGCGTCTGTGCGCTGGAGGATGATTACGGGGGAGTCCTGCGGCGGATGCTCGATGCGGACAGGCTGATTTTCGCAATGCCGGTCTTTTTCATGAGCGCCTGCGCACAGGCGAAGATGCTCATCGACCGCGGGCAGTGCCTCTGGGCGGCCAAATACATACTCAAGAAATCGCCCG
>JAFGTU010000506.1 GCA_016933985.1 Sedimentisphaerales bacterium
ACGTGGGATTATTCTTCTGCGTCGATAATGTCAACGGGACGAACTTCTGGAACTACTATAGAAATCCGGGCGGCAAAGAGCCTAAAATTGAGCACGTCAAATTCGAGAAAATGGAGGGCGGCGATGGGCGAGGAGAGCTGCGGACGGTGGCCCACTGGATCGATAAGAATGAGCAACTCGTTCTCGAAGAGAAGCGGGGCATGACCTTTATTTCGGGCGAACACAAGGACGAATACGCAATAGACTTCGAGGTCGATTTGACCGCACAGGTCGAGAAAGTGGTCTTCGAGGATATCGAGGAAGGGGTCCTGGCCGTCAGGTTGAGCGACTATCTGCGAGAGGGCAGGCAAAGTGTTCGGCTGCACGCCGGCGAGAAGCCGCCGAGAGAAGATGTTTCAGGGACGGGACGCTATTTCAGCTCCAGCGGCGATGAGACGGCGAAGAATATCTGGGGCAAGCGACATCGGTGGGTGGCGGTCCAGAGCGTCAAGGGTGGCAAGGTCGTCGGCCTTGCGATATTGAACCATCCGGCCAGCATCAACTATCCGACCTACTGGCACGTTCGAGATTACGGGCTGATGTCCGCCAATCCACTTGGTCAGGGAGATTTTCAGAGGCAGAGCAAGTACAAGAAGAACCCCGTCATACCGCTCAAGCTGACGTTGGAAAAAGGCCAGACGGTGCACTTCAGGTTCTTGGTGATTGTATATGAAGGGGTCAGGACGAAAGAACAGATTGAGCTGCGATTTCAGGAATTTGTGAGATAGGAGGTTCACTATGGGGACTCTGACACGTCGAGAATTTGTGGGCGGCTCGCTGGCGGCGGGCGTGGGGATGGCGCTTCCCTATTCGCGGGCCCGCGGTGCGAACGATGAGATTCGCGTTGCCGTTGCCGGCATCAACGGTCGCGGCGGAGGGCTAATTAACGAGTTTCGCGATATTGACGGCGTCAACGTCGTAGCGCTTTGCGACGTGGACGGCAATGTCCTGGGCCGGGAAATCAAGAGGTTTAAGGACCGTAAAGCGAAAGTGGCCGGGTACGGCGACTACAGGCGCATGCTCGAGGAGAAGTCGATTGATGCCGTTGCGATTGCGACGCCGGACCACTGGCACGTACCTTTGGCGGCGTGGTCGGTCGTGGCGGGCAAGGATGTCTATGTGGAAAAGCCGTTGAGCCATACTGTTGCGGAGGGTCGGCTGCTGGTGAAGCTGGCGCGGAAGCACAAGCGAATTGTCCAGCATGGCACGCAATTGCGCAGCTCCAAGGGGTTGGCCGAGGCTGTCAAGTATATGCAGTCGGGCGAATTGGGCAAGATTCGCATGGCCAAGGCGATCAACAGCCAGTTACGCGGCCCGATAGGTCGCGTCGCCGACAGCGCCCCACCGGCCGGCGTTGATTACGATATGTGGCTCGGCCCAGCGCCGAAGAGGCCGTTCAATCTGAATCGCTATCACTATAAGTGGCATTGGTGGTGGGACTACGGAACCGGCGATACCGGCAACGACGGCGTGCATCAGATTGATATTGCGCGATGGGGCCTCGGCGTGGAGCTGCCCAAGGCGGTGACCTGCAGCGGGGGACAATTGTTCTACGACGACGACCATCAGACACCGGACACCCAGGTTGCAACCTTCGAGTACGACAATGTCTATCTGATGTACGAGATGCGGCTGTGGACGCCCTATCCGCACGAGGGGCACGACAACGGCAATATCTTCTACGGCGACAAGGGGACGGTCTCCATCGGAAGTAAGGGCTGGCAGGTGACATTCAAAGACGGCCAGGAAGGACCCGGCGGCGGGCGAGACTCTGAGTCGCACGCGGCGAACTTTATCAAGGCCGTGCGAAGTCGCAAGGTCGAGGATTTGACGGCGGATGTGGAAGAGGGTCACTATTCGGCGGCGCTGTGCCATCTGGCGAATATCTCGATGCGGGTGGGGCGCCGGCTGCGATTCGACTCCAACCAAGAGAATTTCATCGGCGATGACGAGGCAAACAGCTACTTGACAAAGGAATATCGCAAAGGATACGAGCTGCCGACGGTGTGAATTGATAGTGTGGGTGTTGTTATGGCTAAGAAGCTGGACGGAAAGGTTGCGATGGTCACGGGGGCGAGCAGAGGTATCGGCCGCGCGATTAGTGTTGCGCTTGGCGCGGAGGGGGCGAGCATTGTTCTGGCGGCGAGGGCGGTTCATAAGTTAAAGGAGACGGCTGAGCTGGTCAAGCAGGCTGGCGGACAGGCCGAGATTGTCGTCACCGAGCTGACGGACGAGGATTCGATTAAGAATCTCGTCAAGGTTGTCGGAGAAAATTATGGAAAACTGGATGTGCTGGTTAATAATGCGGGCGTAACGCACTCGGCCAAATTGGAGCAGACGGCCACCGAGGATTGGCAGCGCTGTATGCTGGTCAATGCCAGAGCCCCGTTTATTCTTTGCAGGGAGGCCCTGCCCCTGCTCAGGCAGGCCCCGGCCGGCTGCATAATAAATATTGCATCCGTCGTCGGCGTCAAAGGCTATCCGCTCCAAAGTGCATACACATCCTCGAAGCACGCCCTGCGGGGAATGACTATATCGCTGGCCGAGGAATTGCGCGGTTCAAGCGTTCGTGTGCATCTGCTCTGCCCGGGGGGAGTAGATACGGAAATGGTCGGCAATGTCCGCCCGGATATCAAGAAAGAAGACCTTATCGAACCGGGCGAGATTGCAGAGCTGGTGCTCTACCTTGTAACGCATGAGGGCAATGCCGTTATTGATGAGCTGCACATCCGCCGGGCCGCCTCGGCGCCGTGGTTTGTCTCTTGATGGCCGGATGCGACGAATCTTCGCGGCAAATCTGAAAGGATAGGATAGCGATGCGAGCGGTTATTCAGCGGGTATTGAAAGCCAAGGTCGAGGTTGGCGGCGAGGTTGTTGGGCAGATCGGCAATGGGCTGCTCGTTTATCTCGGCGTCGGCAAGGGCGATGAGCAGAAGGACGCCGAGTTCATAGCCGAGAAGCTGGCGAATCTCCGCATCTTCGCCGACGAGCAGGGAAAGATGAACCTCAGCGTGCAGGATATCGGCGGCAGCATCCTATTGGTGAGCAACTTCACGCTTCACGGCGATTGTCGTAAAGGCCGTCGCCCCGGCTTCGATGCCGCCGCCGAACCAGCCCAGGCCGAGAAGCTTTACCAAGATGTGGCCAAGCTGATTCGCAACCACGCAGTCCCCGTCGAAACCGGCGCCTTCGGACAGCACATGCAAGTAACCAGCAAAAACGACGGCCCAGTTACTTTCCTGCTGGATAGCGGCAAGCTGTTCTGAAGTGTGACGCACAAGGATCAGCCGTACAGAACGGCAAAAAAGTGTTGTGCGGACATATTGAATGTGTATAATTCAGCCGGATGGTGAAAGAAAACGGCTAAAGACTTCGGCTTTTTACAGTTGTGATCTGCAAAAAATAATAGAACGCATGTCGATTGGCCGAAGAAATAGGTATAATAACGAGTAGGTAAAGAAGTCTCGTCTGAATTAAGGAGCGGCGTTATGGATCGGCAACAAATCGGCGTCAAACTTGCGGTTGATGTCTTGAAACTGCCATTTCAAGTGGGTACGTTCAGGGACCGCCTGATCATGCAGAAGACGGTCTATCTCGCCCAGGCCGCCGGTGTGAATCTTGGTTATTATTATCACTGGTATCTTTACGGACCTTATAGCCCCTCCCTTACTCGTGATGAATTTGCCATCGCCATGGATATATCGGCGGGGATGGATGAATCAGAAGGGTGGAAGCTCGACGACCAATCCTCCAAACGCCTGGAAGATATGCGAGGCATCTTCGCTGACCTTGACCGCGATGCACTTGCGAGGAAGCTTGAATTATTGGCCTCCGTCCATTTCCTGATCGATCACAAACAAGCCTCCCATGCCGATTCGCGTCGTATCACCACGACTTTGGAGCGATTCAAGAAGCCTTTCACCGAAGGGGACGTCAAGGGGGCGTTGGCGGAGTTGAAGACTCATGGCCTCTTATAGGCACGACGACCCGGATAAGCTCGTCGTTGATTCAATTCACGGGGACATCCATCTCACACAGCGTGAACGTGAAGTCATTGACACAGGATCGTTTCAACGCTTGCGCTACTTGAAGCAGCTTGCAATGAGCCAGATGGCTTACCCTAACGCTACTCACACAAGATTCGCACATTCTCTTGGCGTGTTTGCGATAATGACAAGAATAGTCGAGATTGCCAAGAAGACCGGGCAGATCGTGCTGTCTCACAAAGAAGAAGAAGATCTTCGTCTCGCAGCCCTCCTGCATGATGTGGGGCACTATCCTTATTCCCATTTGATGGAGCGGATTGACAAAGTCAAGCTCATAGAAGAACAAGTCAAAGTCGGCAGGGAGACAAAACTATCCCTTGATAGGACCGGAACTCCTTATCCCGAACATGATCTTGTGGGCACATTCATCGTTACTGAGCAAGACGATCTGCTCGAAGCGCTGGGAGGCAAAAGAAGGGCTAAGGTGATAGCAAACCTCTTCGGGCCCAAGAGGCCAACAGAGAACGTAAGAAATCTGCAACTCAGCAAGCTGGTTCACAGCAGCCTTGATATGGACAGATTGGACTATCTCCTGCGGGATTCCCAGGCCACGGGTGTCCCGTATGGCCAGATTGATATCAACTATCTACTTAACAACTTGAAGGTCAGTCCTTCCGGAATGGTGGGGATATCCGAGAAAGCTGTGCCTGCCGCTGAGCAATTCTTATTTGCACGCTTTTTCATGCATCGCACTGTTTACTACCACAAAACGACGTTTGGTATGGAGGAGGTATGTCGGCAATTGCTACGTCGGCTGCGGGATCAAGGAAAGTACGAAATGCCAAGAGACGCCGCCGGGATAAGAAGACTCGTGACTTCAGACAAGCTGGGCACATTTACTGATGCGTATGTTGACGGAATCATTCAGGAATCGACAAACAATGACAATGAGGTTATTCAGACGTTAGCGAGATCAATGCAGGGGCGCCGACCGCCTAAACGTCTCCGGGAGATCAACATTCTGAGATCGACGGATGATCCTAATGAGCACCATGCAGGTACCACTTTTAAGATGAACTGCAGGCACAATCTCTCCCAGTTGGCTGGGGACTTTGATATTCCCTTGGAACACTTTATTCTATGTGAGACTCCGCCGCTTCGGCTTGAAAAACGTGCCCGTCTGGTCTCTGCAGAGGAAGCGGGCAAAATAGACGGGAAAGACGAAGAGGAGCTTATCAAAGTATTTGTTTCTGGTGAGGAAGAGCCCAAATCGCTTGTTGACATATCTCATAGTCTGATTTCGCGGTGTGCCGGTCTGTCATTTCAGTCGTTTCGGCTTTATGTCATCCAAGAGGACACAACCAAAGGCGAAGTGCTCGCTCAACTACGGGAGAAGGTTAAGAATTGGGATAAGACATGAAAGGGGAGGTCAGATTCCCATCTTAAGTCGGCAGTGATTGTGGTGGTTCGGTGGTTTGTTTTCTTTGGCGGGAGTCGAGGACTAAGAAGATTGCGAGCAGGGCGGCCATTATTGCTGCTATAATTGCGTTCAATGTCCAGCGAGAGAGGTTGGTCGGTGCGTTGTAAGACGGATTATTTCGGTATGCCTGCATCCAGAGGTCCCAACGGAGGTTTATGACGGCGAGGTTCAGTGCGCAGAGGGCTATCATTACCCAGCCGAGTATTCGCCAGCGTTTGGCCTGGTTGCGGATGCACAAGGTCGCGCTCGCCACGAAGATCGCCGCTGCAACGGCGAGAACTGCTCCCGCGGCAGACCAATCCTTCGCCATAATGGAGGTCGGCAGCAGCCAGGCGACGCCGCCGAATATGCCCCCTGCGAAGGCCCCGTAGATAGCGCTCTTGGACATTGGAGCCGGGCCTGAGAGATATACATAGTCAAGATTTGAGGCATCTTGGCTCTGCAGATTTGAAACAGGTCTCTTGCCTGGTTCGGGAGCTTTCGACAGTGCCTCGAGGACGGCAAGAGTAAAGGCCTCGCCCGGCGCCGTCTTTGCCAAAACGTCCTGGATGAGGGACGCGACTTCGGGTCTGAGCAGCGACCGGGCCTTGGACACATACTGTATCAGCGCCGGCTCAGATAAATCCAGGTCGCTCGCCGCGGCGGGCTGCGAAGAATCCCGTTGGTGAAAGAAGACCATCGGCTCGCGGAATCTCTCAGGGATTGTCTCAAGCCCCCGCCAAACAAGCTCCTGCCGTTCTTTGCCTATTGGTATCTCGCCCGTGTCGGATTCGGCGGCCTGCTTCGCTTCGCAGTCGCGGACTACGTCAAATCGCTCAATTCTTGTCGACCTATCGGCGAGGTTCCGTGCGATTCGGCAGAGCATCAGGCGAAACCTGTTCGGGTCTTTGAGTTGTTCCAGGCTCCTAAAAGCCCTCACAAAGGTCTCCTTGGCGAGTTTCCGGCTCCTGGCGAAATCGCCCGTGGCGCTATATGTGATCGCGCAGACTAAGCACTGATAGCGTTCGACGATTGAGCCAAATGCGTCTTTGTCGCCGGCCTGGCTGGCTCGAAGTAGCTCAGCTTCGCTTATGGTCGCTTGCATCCGTAAACAGCCCCGTTAATCACCCCATATTATAGCCCTCTCTTGGCCGAGTCTGGAAAGAAAAAAGGGTAATTCACGATTTTACTTGCGTATCCGTTTTCCTCTTAGAGCGTGTGTGAGAAGCCGCCTCCTCGTGGCATGGGCATCTTGCCCATGCGTCGCAGGACCTTCGACCGCTTCAGCACAGCTGCTCATTCCTTCTTCGCTGCCCGATACTCATCCAGCCGCTTCTGAAATTTTGTTTTCATTCGTTCGCTCCCTTTTACCGCCTCAAGCGCCTTGGTCTGCACGTCTATCGCCTCTTCAACCTTGCCATTCTCAAACAGGGCCAGCGCGTATGTATCCAGGATATTCCCGTCTTTTCCTTTCGTAAGCTTGTTGGCCTTTTCAGCCGCATCCAGCGCCAGTTTCACATCCCGTTTGTCCTTTTCGACCTGCGTTAATATTTTCCACGCCAGCGAATTCAGCCCATCATCCGACGCCTCGTCGAGCCAATTCCCCAGGATACCTCTGGCCTCTTCCATCGTCCCTCCGCTGCGGATATTCTCGAAGTAAGCCTGATAAGTCTTCAATTCCGCCTCTTGCTTCGCTTGTTCTTCCGCTCTTTTCGCGGCGTAGCCGGCTGCGTCGAAGGTCCCGGCAAGCACCTCGTCCAATACCTGCTCCATATCCGCCATCGGATGCCCGTGCCATGCGATCTTTCCCTTCGCATCGACAATAAATGCGTGCGGAATGCCGTTAAACTTGAACGCCTTCATGTATCCTGCGGTTACGTTTCCCGTCGGATCCACCGCGACGTTGTAATCCATTTTCGCCCCTTGCTTGTCCACAAAAGGACTCGCGACATCCGCTTCCTCTTTCGATATCCCGACCACCACCACATTCTTGTCCTTATACTTGTGCGCCACGTCCGTCAGATGTGGAATGCTCATCAAGCAAGGCCCGCACCACGTCGCCCAGAACTCCACGATATATACTTTCCCGGCCTCAATCTTCACAGCCTTGCCCTTGATGAACTCCAGCCCTTTGAGGCTCCACGCCGCATCCCCAACCTTGCTCGGCATCCCCTCAACCACTTGGCCGCTCGTTGACGCCGCATCTCCGCCGCTGCTTTTAGGCTTCGGCTGGGCCTGCTTGGCCGCTGTCCCCGCTCCGTCGGGTCCTTCGGCGGCCTCCTTCTTCCTGCACCCCCAAAGACCACCACAAGGGACATTACTATCAGGATTCCAATTCGCGTTCTCATTGAATGCCTTCCATATAGAAGTCCAAGTTGCACCGCAGCCATGCGCCTTCCGCCGCCGCGATTTCGGTATCCGTTTCTGCCACAGATGTAGTCAGCCGCGGTTGCTTTGGCGCCGAAGCGCCGCACGTGGCTATGCCATCCTTTCGGGGATGACGCCCACAGTCTCGGATGTTACGGCGTAGTATTGGTGGTGTCAACGAATATCGGCAAAGCCGTTGAGCGCATCGGCCAGAGGGCTGTAGCGGTAGGGGATGCCGAGCTCCGTGCAGATTGCCTTGAATTTCTCCAGTGCCGACTCGCTCAATGCGCTCTGAAAATCCTTGTCGCCCTTGCAGCAGAATATCCGGCAGCCGGCAAAGCGATATTCGTAGATCGAACAGGCAATAACAACGTTGTACGGGCACCGCCCCGTCGGCATCGGCTCTATGTTCTCGCTGCCTGACTTCGCGGCCAGATACATCAATTCCGGCGGCGTAACGAACAGGCGATGGTCGAAGGTCTCGAAATCGCAGCACTTGCCGCAGGCGTCGCACCGCCCGGCGGCGTTGGGGTGCTCTCGAATCTGCGTATCGAGCCAGGCGTAAACCCGCCCCGCCTTTTCGACTGCGTGATTGGTCAATTCTTCTCGTTCCACCACTTCCTGCTCTTCTTGATTCTATCGATTTGCCCGCAGTCATAGGGCCTGCCGCGATTGACCCCGGGGCATTTTCGCGTGGCTTCGTTCCAAGCCTTGCCGCTGACCAGATTGCTCGGCCAAAAAGGCCAGCTCCGGCATTGGCTCGGACGAACCGCATATATCGCACACTGCTTTCGACCGTCAATCCCTGCGGGACCGTGGGTCTCACGCAGAAAGATGCAATCTTTAGTCAAGGTATCCTCGATAATGCTGGTCCGCAGGCCGACGCGCTTGAGGTAATCGCGCTTCAGCTCGCCTGTGGGAATCTCCAGGAACTCGGCGATCAGCTTAATCTCCGGCCGAGTCACCCAGATATACCCCTCCCCCGGCCCGGAACAGCACCGTCCGCACCCCTGACACTCAAAGTGCAGGCCGTCAACGTACCACGGATTTCTTTTCCTTTTAGCCACAACTGCCTGATTGTACAAGAATTACCCCCGGCTGGCAACCGGCACAAATGCACACACAGAATGCAGCAACGAAGACATAAGGGCCCCTGCCTGACAACCGAGCTTTCATATCCAGTGTGAATCAGGGGTAATCCCGTACCGGCGACACTTGGAAAACGCGGTGCTACAGAGCGGGCAAGGCTTGCTCTTTGCTGGCCTTTCTTAGTAGGGCGAGGAGGTCGACGAGGCTCTGGCTGATGATATCGGCGTTTCCGCAGACGTTCATAAAGTTAGTATCGCCGCTCCACCTGGGCACGATGTGTATATGCAGATGGCCTGGCAGGCCTGCGCCTGCGCATCGGCCAAAGTTCATCCCGATGTTGAAGCCGTGAGGGTGGATTGCCAGCGACAGCGCCTTTTGGGATTCACGGACGAGCTTAGTCATTTCGAGCATCTCGTCGTCGTTCGCCTCGTCGAGGTCCGGGATGTGGCGGAGCGGGGCTATCAATAGGTGGCCGTTGTTGTAAGGGTAGCGATTCAGGATTACGATGCTCTTATCGGTGCGCCAAAGGACGAGATTCTCATCGTCCTTCTGCGGGTCGTCACGGTTATTGCAGATAAAACAGCCGGTAGTCTTGTCCAGACCCTGAATATAGTTAATCCGCCAGGGCGCCCATAGATTATTGCGTTCCAAGACCGAAACCTCCGTACTTAAGAGCACAAGTCACAAGAGCATAAGAGCATAAGAGTACAAGGTGCAAGAGTTAAGATGTTTGTTTCGGGCTCATTCCGGTAATATGGATTTATAGAACCCCACAGCAGTCTGCCGACTTCTTCACCCAAATCCTGCAATTTCTTATGCTGCTCGGCATTGACGTATTCCAATCTGGCTGAAAAATCCAAGAGATACCGTGCCTCCGCCAAGGAACCTAAAGCGACATTGGCAAAGTGCTTGAGTTCTTTCTTGCCTTGTCTGCCGTATCCCTCAACGATGTTTGTAGGAACAGAAAGGGCCGATCTCCTCAGTTGAGCAGTAATCCCAAACATTTCTTCTCTGGGAAAGGTTCGTGTGGCCAAATAGGTCTGGTACGCCAACTCGTCGGCCTTTTGCCAAACAGTCAACTTCTTGTATCCGACTGCATCCATGCTTGCCTTTTTGGATTATGTGTCTAATCCTCTTGTGTCCTTATGCTCTTGTGCACTTATAACTTTTGTGTCGTTATGGTTTGCCGGATGGTTATCTGTGGTTTTGCGCTGATTCCGAGCGGTATGACGGAGCCGATCTTCATTTCATACTGCTGGTTGTACTGCTCGGTTTGGCCGGCGTCGATGTTGAATTTCTCCTCACCCTGGCCGGTGACGCTTAGCAGCTTGTATCCGCCGAGGAATCCGAAGGTTCCGCTTACCTGGAAGCTTCCCGAATAGGGTATGGGCCAGCTATTCGGCGTGGAATCGGAGGCCGAGTACGAGCCGGTGATCGTAGCGACGCGGCCTTTGAGCGTCGGACGTATTTCTTTGAGGGCATAAACCACGTCCCTGGCTTTGCGCATCACAATCGGCGAAGGCAGGGAGAGTTTGGATTTCCAGGTCTGGCCCGGCTTAAGGCCGCCGGATTTCGTGTCTATGCTGGAGATCGCATCCCAGAGGAACCACTGCGTAGCGACGAAGTCGTTAATCATTTCAGGCTCTTTAATTCTGCCGCGATTGGCATTGGGTCTAAATGCCTTTTGGCCGACCTGCTTAATCACGTTATCGAGCTCCGAAGCATCTTCTATTTTGCCCGTTGGGCCGACCTTGAAGGTGTACGCTTTGCCGGCGAAGTATTCGGCGGCGTCTTTGCCGACGGTCGGGGCCGTTCGCTTACTACGGGCGACCTTGGCGGATTTGCACTCGGCCTTTATCGTAGTCAATCCGAAGGGGTCCACTTCGACCGGCGTGTAGGCCATTACGATTTCCAGGGATTCGGTGCTCGTCTCGGTAGCGTCTTTACCCGGCTTGGACATCTTCCCTTCCGGGTCCCACTCTACGGTTACGTCCCTCTTCGAGACAAACCTGTATTGGAGGACTTGTCCCTGCACGAAATCAACGGTCAATATGTTCTCATCCTTTTTGGCCGTGCCTTTTTCGGAGCTGCCGCATCCTGCAAGGGCGCCAAGCACAAGAAGCGTCAGGGTGGTAAGTGCAGTTCTCAATTTTAATCCTTTCAATCCTTGTGGTCTTCACTCGTATGCGGTCGATGCCTGCTGGCCGGCGACCTTGATGCATGCTGCTTCGGACCTTGATTCTTAGTTGATTCTTTCGATTTCGTAGAGGCGAACGGCCGTCATTCTAAGGGCCGCGGGCGGCTCGTTTGGTTTCTGTGCCGACTCCGGATCGACGGCGAGCCACTCCGATTTCAGCTTCTCGCTGTACTTTCGCACTTTACCGGCGGCCAGGTCGAGTTCGAGCCGCCCTGTATATTCTTCTTTATTGTCAAAAAGCTTAGAGAGAAAGCCGGTGGACTGCTCCTGATTAAGCTCGGCGGCATTCTCCGACGACGGCACGCCTTTCATTTCGGCGACCGCGATCTTGCCTTTATCAGAGTCCTCGACGGCGTCGAGCTTATAAACCCTTTCATAGGACTTCCCGCCCAGCATCCCGAAGTCGAATGTCTTCATAGCGCTCCAGTCGGCGCCTTTGGCAACGCGGCTTTTTTCCGCAGCAGGCAGGGCGGGGACCGAATGGCACTGCTTGACAACTTCGCCTGTGAGCAGCGAGCGGGCGGCCTTTGCGGACGGGGAGTTGCCTGTGACGGCGGCCTGGGCTTCTGCGGTTCCTATGACTTCCACGACGTTGCCGGCAGGCGTGATCTTTATCGAGTAACTCCGGCCTATCAGGCCGTTCATTGGGTCGGTTTTATCTTTCTCTCTCGAGCTGTCGAAATCCATCGAGATGCTGTCCCGCACCTTGGCGAGGTACTTCAGGTCCTTGATAGTGATCATGGCGATGGCGTTTCCAGCTTCATCGACGCTCTTGATTTGTTGGGTGAAGGTAATTTCGCTCCTGTTGCTGGTCAGGCCTCCCTTGAAGGCGGCGGGTTTCGTCGGGGCCGGCCCCTCCCATGAGACCGACTTTTGGCCCTCCATCACCACCTTGTACGTCGATACGTCGTTAGGCTCGAATTTCAACGCCAACTGAACGGCGTCCTTGGCCGGCTCGACCTTTGTCTCGGCCACCTTCTCAGGCTCAACCTTTGTCTCAACGTTCTTCTCCGGCTCGACCATTGTTTCAACCACTTTCTCCGGTTCAACCTTCGTCTCGACCACCTTTTCCGGCTCGACCTTCGTCTCCACGACTTTTTCGGGTTCGACTTTGGTCTCTACAGTCTTCCCGGTGTCAACTTTGGCTTCTTTGCCGGTATCAACGGCCTCTGCAACCTTATCTTCGGCGGTTCCGGTTTGTTTTGCGGACCGTCCGCAGCCTGTGGCCAGGAGCAGCAGGCAAAGCACGGCAGCCACTATTAAAAGACAACTCTTGTTAGACATCATCGTTAGTCTCCCGAATAGGTCATACTGATACGTTATATTTAGCCCCGCGTTTTACGCGGGGTTTCGACCGGTTTTGTGCGGACGTTTGAACCGATTTCGCGTTTCCGCAACGGCAACCAATTATACGATTTGGCTGCCTAAAGACAACAGATTTTTCTTCAATCGGCTTTTATGACCGGTTAGAATACGATTTTCAGCTTTTCAAACGACTTTGCAAGCGTTTTTGGAGAATCAGAATAATGAGAAGTGATACAGTTAAGAAGGGCTTTCAGCGTGCCCCGCACAGGGGGCTGCTTCATGCGTGCGGACTTAGCGCTGAGGATATAGGCAAGCCGTTCATCGGAATCGCCAACAGCTTCTGCGAGATAGTCCCTGGCCATGTCCACCTCGATAAGGTCGCCAAGGCCGTCAAAAAAGCCGTTCGCGCAGCAGGGGGCGTGCCGTTCGAGTTCAATACTATCGCCGTCTGCGATGGCGTCGCAATGGGCCATACGGGTATGAAATACTCGCTGGCATCGCGCGAGATTATCGCAGATTCGGTCGAGACGATGGTGCGGGCGCACTGCTTCGACGGCCTTATCTGCATCCCCAACTGCGATAAGATTATACCGGGTATGCTCATGGCCGCGGTTCGCCTCAATATCCCGACAATCTTCGTCTCCGGAGGGCCTATGGCCGCGGGAAAGACAAAAGACGGCCGGGCCGTGGACCTTATCAGCATATTCGAGGGCGTCGCCCAGCTTAACGCAGGCAAGATCGACGAAGATCGGCTTGCCGAGCTTGAGCGGGCCGGTTGTCCGGGACAGGGGAGCTGCTCGGGAATGTTCACGGCCAATTCGATGAACTGCCTGTGCGAAGGAATCGGTATGGCCCTGCCGGGCAACGGCAC
>JAFGTU010000507.1 GCA_016933985.1 Sedimentisphaerales bacterium
GAGGATACTATAATTGACTGCTATTCGACTGTTAGCGTTGAGGGGACCACTGATTATATTGGTGGTCTGGTGGGAAAAAATTGGCGAGGAGCAATAAGCCGCTGCTTTTCTACCGGGGACGTTTCGGGAGAGTGTGCAGTCGCAGTCGGCGGCATGGCTGGAATGAATGCTGGAATTACTGGAATGACTGAGATAATTGACTGCTATTCGACGGGCAGCGTTACCGGGTATCGTGGTGTGGGTGGGTTTGTAGGCGTGAATGGCGGCTATGACTTAGATGAAACGAGGTATGATGGTACGATAAACAACTCCTATTCAACAGGCAGGGTTTCGGGAGTTAGTGACGTTGGCGGCTTGGTAGGAGATCCCAACTTTGGCTGCGTTACATCATCGTTCTGGGATGTTTTGACTTCACAGCAATGGACCAGTGCAGGCGGAAGCGGCAAGACGACGTCAGAAATGAAGACTCAAGAAACGTTCACCTCTGCAACGTGGGATTTTGTCGGGGAGACGGGCAATGGGACTGAGGATATTTGGACAATTGACCAGGGGGAGGATTATCCGCGGTTTGTGTGGGATGTGGTTCGAGGATTTGCGGGGTGTGAGGTTGATTTTGGTGATTATTGTCTGCTTGCCGATTATTGGGCCGATGAGGATTGCGAAAGTTCCGGAGATTGCGGCGGGGTGGATGTAGATTTTTCGGGGCGTATAGATTTCACGGATTTGCGGGCGCTGGCGAAGTATTGGCTTAGCGGATTTTAAGGCCAGTTTGGGTCGTTACGGGGAGATTTGGTTGAGATTTGGCTGGTTTTGCGGGTGCTTATTTTGCGTTGTTAGGGTGGAGGCTGCGAGGGTTCTGGTGAGCACACTTAACGCCTATCTGAATAACTCTTTGTATAACGTCGCCGTGCCGGCGACGGCTAAACATTGCCCTGCCCACAGGCGGCAGGGCTAAACAATGACGGTTATTCGGATAGTTTCTTAGCGGACATCAACGAAGCTTTGCTGAGGCACTTTTAGCAGGTTCGGCTGCTTTGCGCCGGCTCTTCGCGGTCTGCTCTTGCCGCGCCACAGACTCAGAATAGGCCGGACATAAGAGGAATATATGCGATAGACCAGGTAAAAGGCGCCGGCCGCAAGTGCTATGTTTTTCAGAACTTCGGTCATTATTTATGCCTTTCAAGTTTCTGTTTCAATCTTGTATTGACCAGCGACGAATCGAAAGAATCGGTCGCTCTATTTAATACATAGTCCGGCCGGGTTCAGGCGTCGTTAGCATTATGTTAAAATTATGTTAGCTTGGAAAAAGCACGACACGGCGTCAGGCTGCTCTTGACCGGCCTGCCGAGGGCATATATAATCCTTGAGAATTCAGACGCCGCAAACGCGACCGGATACGGACCGGCGGCGTGTGCCGAGACGACGTCCGGTTTGGTTTTCGAAGGGGCTGCTGTTATGAGCAAGGCAAGAGTGCTCGTTGTCGATGACGAGGAGGATATACGAGAGTTGGTTCAGTTGAACCTTGCGCCCGAGGGCTACGAAGTCCTGACTTGCGAGACGGGCGAGCGTGCTCTCGAGCTTGCCAGGAACAAGCTGCCGAACCTGATTATCCTGGATTTGATGCTGCCCGGCATTGACGGGCTGGATGTCTGCAAGAAACTCAAGGCGGATGCCAAGACGAATTCGATCCCTATCCTTATGCTCACGGCAAAGGCCGAGGAGGCGGACATCGTAATCGGGCTCGAGCTGGGGGCCGAGGACTACGTGACCAAGCCCTTCAGCGGCAAGGTCCTGGTTGCCCGTGTGCGAAGGATATTGCGCAGCGCGGCTCAGCCGATTGATGAGGCTAAGGTGATTCAGATCCAGGACCTGACCATCGACCCGGCGCGGCACGAGGTTTTGATTAAGAGCAAGGCCATCCAATTGACGCTCACCGAGTTTAACATTCTTCACACCCTGGCGCGGCGTCCCGGTCTTGTATTTACGCGATACCAGATTGTCGATTCACTGCACGGGGGCGATTACGTGGTTACAGACCGGGCCGTCGATGTGCAGATGGTTTCTCTGCGAAAGAAGCTTTGCGCTTACGGCAAATACATAGAAACGGTTCGCGGCGTTGGATACCGCTTCAAGGATTAGAAAAATGGTTAGAAGAAGACTTATATGGCAGTTATATCCTTATTTTCTGTCGGTGGCGATAGCGGTGCTGCTGGCGGTTGCGGTGATTTCCTCGTATTCCTTCAGGGCGTTTTACTACGAGCAGGTTCGGACAAGGCTTGACACGCTTGCGCGCGTTTTCGGCGAGCAGGCTGCGCCCATGATTCAGGCCGATCCGCCCGGTGTTGACAGGCTCTGCAAAAAGCTGGCGGACGTAAGCGATCGGCGGGCTCGTTTTACCGTTGTGCTTTCGAGCGGCAAAGTCGTCGGAGATTCCGATGAGGACCCGGCGATAATGGAGAACCACTCAGACCGGCCTGAGATAGCCGATGCCTTCAAATCAGGCTTCGGCTGGTCGCTGCGATTCAGCAACACTTTAGGCAAAAGCATGATGTACGTGGCTGTGCCCATTAAGAAGGACGGCGAAGCCGTCGCGGTGGCGAGGACTTCGGTTGCGGTAACGACAATCGGCGACGCCCTTGAGGGTATCTACGTGAAGATCCTCTGGGGCGGAGTTGTAGTGGCGCTGTGCATTGCGGTATTGAGCCTGGTGGTATCCCGCCGAATCAGCCGGCCTATCGTCCAAATGGAGGAGGTAGCAAAGCGTTTTGCCGCGGGCGAGCTTGATGTTCGCGTGCCTGTTTTCGGGCCGGTGGAGCTGGCGTCGCTGGCCCAGGCACTCAACGAAATGGCCGGCCAGCTTCACGAACGATTCCTCACTATTACAAAACAACGCAACGAGCTGGAGGCGGTGCTTACAAGCATGATCGAAGGCGTTATCGCGGTCGATGCGGATGGACGCATTCTCAGCGTCAACCACGCTGCTGCAGAGCTGCTGGGAATAAACCCTTCCCTCACACAGGGGCGGACTGTAGAGGAGGCTGTCCGCGATGCCGACTTTCAAAGGTTTGTCGGTCGGACACTTGCCGGCATGGAGCCGACTGAGGAGGATATTTGTCTGCCAAGCGGACAGGGCCGATGCTTCCAATTGCACGGAGCGAGAATCGGCGGTTTCGACGGCGGCAAAACCGGGGCGGTTATTGTCATTCACGACGTTACGCAGATACGAAGGCTTGAGAACATTCGACGCGACTTTGTCGCGAACGTATCGCACGAGCTGCGAACGCCCGTGACGTCAATCCAGGGCTTTGCCGAGGCTCTTCTTGAAAAGGGAACGGAAAATCCCGAGCAGGTCGAGCGCTATCTCAAAATCATCGCGAAGCACTCCGACCGGCTCAACGCGATTATCGAGGATCTGCTCAGCCTTTCGCGGCTGGAGGAGGACGCAGAAAGAAGGAGGATATCTCTCGAAGAAATCGACCTGGGGCCGATAATAGGCGCGGCAGTCGAATTGACACAAATCAAGGCGTCCGAGAAGAATATCGCCATAGCCCTAAACTGCAGCGAGCAGATAAAGGCCCGGGTCAACTCCGCCCTTCTCGAACAGGCGGTTGTGAACCTTGTTGATAACGCAATCAAATACAGCAAACCGGACGGGAGCATTCGAATCGACGTCGAACAACAGGCGCACGAGATTGCCATTGCCGTTACAGACAACGGTTGCGGGATAGAGCGGAAGTACCTCAGCCGGCTTTTCGAGCGCTTCTACGTGGTCGATAAGGGGCGTAGCCGAAGTCTCGGCGGGACGGGCCTGGGGCTGGCGATTGTGAAGCATATTGCCCAGGTGCACAACGGCTCCGTAACGGTCCAGAGCACCCCCGGAAAGGGATCGACCTTCACCATCCATCTGCCCGTCGCCTGATGTTCGATGCCGGTTGTGTGGGAGAACTTTAATCAGATTCTCACAAAACCCTGACGCAAATCGAACAAGCGATTCATATAAAAACGGGAGTAACTAATTTTTTCAGCATCTTCTATTTTCTTCCAATTGTTACCCCTGCGCAAGGCAGGGGTACATTCAGTTCCGGCTGAAGTCTTTGGCGACTTGCGTCCTGCATATAGAAGAGCTCTGACCTGGAGTGTTAGCCGGAATATTTCACCCGATGCCTGCCTGCTCCTGAATTAATACATTTCTGACCTGGTTCTCACAAATTCCTAATACGGCGGCAGTACACTTAAAGCTGAAGCATGACACAGCGGGTTTGACGTGGGCATGCTCATCTCCAGGCTGGGTTTGGGTTATCTGGAGCTGCCCAAACCCAGCTTTTGAGATGAATGCGATAAGCTCGTCGCCAAAACTAAAAGGCCATTTACTAAAAAGACAGGATGGGTACACAATGGAACAAATATTCTTGGACGCGATTTTCTGGGTCGCCGTGGTGTACGTGGTTGGACATGTGCTTGAAATGACTCTTTCCCTCACACGAGTTGTCGCAGACAAGCCGCGCCACGAGCGACGGAAGGAGGATGCCGGCGAATTGTTTTCCGTCAGATGCAGTTTTGACAGGCTCCCCGAGCAGATCACTTCGAGCCAGACTGTATAACCACCGGCGTGCTGACTAAAATGAGAGTCTATCCAGCAGGTTATTCCTATAAAGGCGAGCGGGCACATCCTCCGCTGGCCATTCTTCGTCCCCCACACGCCCTTGAACAGTACCCACAAATAATCTATTTCTAACATAAGCCTGACAACTCTCTAACACGGGTAAGCTATAAAAAGGTGGACACAGAATAAGCAACGCTCCCCGGGATTGACCCGGGGCGAGTATAAGTAGGCACTTTTTTGGAGATGGAAACATGAAGAAAGGAGAAATTGGAAAAAGGACTGTGTTGACGGCTGTCGCAGTCGGGCTGCTGTTGCTGCTCTCGGCCGGCGCTGCTCGAGCCGACGAGCTGTCGGACCTCAAGCAGCAGATGGAGGCCACCACGAAGATGATGCAGGAGATGCAGGAGCGAATGGCCCAGCTCGAGGCCAGGCAGAAGCTCAAGGAGCAGTCGATGGCTGAGCAGATCGAGGCGGTCGTCAAGAAGACCGAAGAGATCGAAAAAGCTGCGCCGGCGGGTTTGCCTACCAGCGCAAGCTGGGTCGAGCGGATCAAGTGGTCCGGCGACTTGCGGTATCGTCACGAGAGCATCGACGAAGAGACCAGCGGCAGCGTGAGGTGGAAAGACGGGCGAAACCGCCATCGCATCCGCGCGCGTCTGATGCTGGAGGCCGTGGTTAACGATGAATGGGGGGTGGGCTTTAGGCTGGCCAGCGGCTCTGCCGACCCGACCTCGACCAACCAGACCCTCGACGACAGCTTCTCGAGCAAGGACATCTGGCTGGACCTAGCGTACTTCGACTACCATCCGGCGGCGGTCAAGGGTCTGAACGTCTATGGCGGTAAGATCAAGAATCCCTTCTATATGGTCGGCGGGAACCAGTTGATCTTCGACGGCGACCTTAACCCGGAGGGTATTGCATTTACATGGGAGAAGGCTCTGAACGACCGCGACACGCTGCGTCTGGCCGGCGGGGGCTTCTGGGTCGATGAAGGCTCCGGCGGCACGACTGATCCTTCCTTGTTCGGCGGCCAGGCCATGATCACTCACACAATCGGCAATCCCGACAAGATTACTGCGGGAGTGAGCTACTATGACTTCGGAGGAATACAGGGCTACGGCAGTCTGCCGGCCACGTGGGGCAGCAGCGGCTTTTTGGGCAACAGTAATTCGGGCGGCCTTTATACGAACGATTACGACGTATTCGAGGTCTTCGGAGAGTACGCCACGAAGTGCGGCAGCACGCCGCTCAGCTTCTTTGGCAACTGGATCAAGAACGTGGCCGCAACCTCAAGCGAGGATACCGGCTGGCTGATCGGCGCGAAGATTAACAAGGTCAAAGACCCGGGAAGCTGGGAGGCATCGTACACGTACAGGGACATCCAGGCCGACGCGACGGTCGGGGCATTGAACGACTCCGACTTCATCGGCGGCGGCACGAACGGCAAGGGCCATACATTCGGCGCGACGTACCAGGTCTCGAAGAATGTCCAGGCCGCTGTTACGTACTTCCTCAACGAGGATAGGGCCAACACCGCGGGCAGGAGCTTCGATTACCACAGATTGCAGGCAGACCTGCTCTTCAAGTTCAAGTAGAATTTGCTAAATAAGAGGGGGGCCAACAGAACCCTAACAAGGCTCTAACGGCCCCCTAACATTAAAAACGTAATATATGCAGTGTAGCAAAGTATTTAAGGAGACGCAAGAATGAGAAAGTTAATAATTTGCACTATGTTGGCAGCCGGCCTGGCGGGCGGGGCCTTGCGGGCCGATACTCTCCAGCTCGAAGGCTCCACTACGGTCGGGCCGATAGCCGATGCCTTTGCCGAGTATTTCAAGAGCATTTATCCCGACCTGCAGATCACCGTGAAGAAGACCGGCAGCGGGGACGGCGCAGCGGCTTTGGTGGACGCGCGATGCGATATCGCGAACATGAGCCGGTTTATGAAAGAGAAAGAATTCAAGGATGCGGTCGCAAAGAACATCTTTCCGGTCGCTCACGTTGTCGCGATGGACGGGGTATGCGTGATTGTACACCCGTCTAATCCCGTAAAGGCCCTGACCACGGCGCAGGTGCGGGATATCTACATGGGCAAGATCAAGAACTGGAAGGAGCTGGGCGGACCCGATATGCCGATTGTGCCGATCAGCCGGGATACTTCCTCGGGCACATACGAGACGTTTCATGAGCTGGTTATGGCCAAGCAGGAGATGGCGGCGAACATCGAGTACGTAAACGCCAATCCGCAGGCGCACGCCCGCGTCAAGGGCACGCCCGGCGCCATAGGATACGTCGGACTCGGGTTTGTCGATACCAGCGTCAAGGCTCTGGAAATGGACAAGGTAAAACCGAGCAGGAAAACGATTGCGACCGGCACGTATCCGGTATCGCGTCCGCTGTATATGTTCACGGCGGGATATCCTAAGCTGGGCTCGATGACACACAGATTCGTGACGTTCCACTATACCGAGAAAGGCCAGGAGCTTATCGAAGCCAAGGGATTCGTTCCACTAACCAATTACTGATGAATCAAGAGAACTCAACTCCTCCTAAAACGGTTTTGTTATACCAGAGGGATCTCAACGATGGATAAAGGTAATTCAACGTTGACGTTGAAGCGAACGGCCGGCACATTCCGGCCGCTCGCTTTAACACCGAGCGAAGACCTCAAGGGGTATATCCTTGCGCATTTGGGTCGGGCCGTGCTCTTTCTGATAGCGTGCACGTCGGTTATCGCAATTTTTCTTATTTTTCTTTTCGTTATTCGCGAGTCGGTCGGCTTCCTTCAAACGGAGAGCCTGTGGGGCTATTTGAGCAAGACCGGCTGGTACCCCCAGGCGGAGCCGGCGAAATTCGGCTCTGTGGCAATCATCGCCGGGTCACTCTACGTGACGGCGGCTTCGCTTGCTTTCGCGGTGCCGATAGGCATTCTCGCCGCCGCTTTTTTGAGCGACATCGTCTCGTTCAGGATCCGGGCGGTTGTCAAGCCAGTGATTGAGCTGCTCGCGGCAATACCATCCGTTGCCTATGGTTTCTTTGCCGTGCTTATTCTTGCGCCGTTTTTGCAAAAGAAGTTCGGTTTTCCCACGGGCACTAACGCGCTTAACGCATCCATTATATTGGCCGTTATGGCGCTGCCGACCATTATAAGCGTCGCCGAGGACTCTATTTCTGCGCTGGGCCGCGAATTAAGGGAGGCCTCCTATAGTCTCGGGGCCACAAGAATGGAGACTATGTTTAAGGTGGTCATCCCCGCGGCCCACAGTGGAATCATAGCGGCGGTGGTGCTCGGGATGATGCGGGCCATCGGCGAAACGATGGTGGTCTGGATGGCTTCGGGCAATGCCGCCCAGATACCGCATCCGTGGTGGGATATCTCCCAATCGGTGCGGACGATGACGGCCACTATCGCCGGAGAAATGGGCGAAACGCCCAAGGATACGTCGCATTACTACGCACTGTTTATGATGGGCGTGCTGCTGCTCGTATTGACTTTTTCTTTGAATATCGTCAGCGAGTACTTTCTCAGCCGCGCGAAGAAAGCCACGGGGAGAGCTTGAAATGAAACTGGCCGGACGAATGATTCTGGACAAGACCTTCACGACCCTGACGGCTCTGTCGGTGTTGCTGCTATCGGTGATACTGCTGGTTGTTCTCGGCCCGATGATTTATCGAGGCTCCGGCGCAGTGATCTTCCGAGGGACCGTGGAGTTTCGCAAGATGCAGATGGGGCTTTTCGAGCGAGGCGACGCCGAGGCCCTCGATGCCGAAATCGCTCAAGCCCAGGAAGTGCGGGATGCCGTCTATCGGCAAATAGACGAGTTCAGGCAAGGCATCGATACTGAGGAACTCAATGAGAAGGCGCGGAAAATACACCGCGAGTTTGGCGGCGAGCTGCGCAGTAACGGCATTACAGGGGACGAATACAGCGAGCTGCGCAGCCTGACGAAAGACATTCGCGACAAACTTGAGGAGGCATCCGAAAGCCAGGACAAGGCGCTCATCAGGCGAAACATCGAGGACGTACTCGAACACCAGGATGACGACCGGCTGAAAGGCACCCTGGCGGCCGGCTTCTTCCCGCTGGCAGCCAACTTCAGCAAGGCGGTTGAAAACGCCGATCTGGCTAAGCTCAGTCAATACACCGAGGCGATAGAGCAAGTGGAAGATATCCTGCGGCAATTGTTCGGCCCAAAGCCCGGCGAGCCGACTCCGGCCCTGGCTCGGATGCGCTACGGGGCTACAAGATGTGACCAGGCACAAATACTGCTGGGCAAGCTGCTCTGGATTGAGAAATGGGTTCAAACTGAGCCTGGCAAGCCCCTCGAAAAAATCAAAACCCCCCGCTCTGAGCAGTTCGCCGGAACCCCGCTCGAATCGCTGCCCGGCTTCGTTGAGAAGAATTTGGCGAAGATGCTAAGGCCGCGTCTGACGTTCTATTGGCAGTATTTCATCGACGACAGCTATAACAGTCATTACTTCGGCGGGGTCGGACCTGAGATACTGGGAACACTGCTGATCACGGTTCTTGGGATGCTGTTTGCGATTCCTCTCGGGCTTGTCTCGGCTGCATATCTGGTCGAGTGTGCATCGGATAATCTCGCCGTGAAGATCATCAGGATGTGCATAAATTCGCTGGCTGGCGTTCCGAGTATTGTCTTCGGGCTCTTCGGGCTGGCGTTTTTCGTACTGTACCTTCTCCCGACATTCGGGCTGCCGTCCCAGGGTTGTATCCTGGCGGCATCGTTGACGCTGGCGATACTGACGCTGCCTGTGATGATTCGGGCAAGCGAGGAGGCGATTCGTTCTGTGCCGCAGACATATAAGGAGGCCTCACTTGCACTAGGGGCGAGCAGATTTCGGACGTTCGTAACGGTGACGCTGCCGGCGGCTTTGCCCGGTATATTGACCGGGATAATCCTGAGCCTGAGCCGAATCGCAGGAGAAACGGCCCCGATACTTTTCACCGGAGCGGTCGCTCTCGGGCCCGTGCCCAAATCGGTATTCCAGCCGACACGGACGCTGTCTTATGGAAGCTACGACATGGCCGTGGGCGACAGGGTCGCAATGATGGTTCCTCATAATCAGTATGGAATGGTCGTCACGCTGGTCGTGTTGATTCTCCTGCTGAACGGTATGGCAATAATGCTCCGAGGAAGAGTTTTCAAGAAGCTGCAAGGACGATGATACCAGAAGTGGAGAAAAGAAGGTCCCGGATATGCAGGAGAATGAAATGACACCATATTCAGCCACACAACAAGGCGCCGAGCAGCTCACATCGCTGCCTCGAATAATAGCGAGGCGGCAGGAGCAGGCCGGCGCGCACGACAAGACACCGAGGCCAAGGCCCCAAGCGATTGTCAATAGCGAGGGTTTCAGCCTGTATTACGGCGACAAAGCGGGCGTCAAAGACATAACTATGGATATATACCCCCGAAGCGTCACGGCCATAATAGGACCCAGCGGGTGCGGCAAGAGCACGTTCCTGCGGAGCATAAACCGGATGAACGATCTGATCCCGCACGTACGGGCGGAAGGCAGGCTTGCAGTGAACGGCCAGGATGTATATGATAAACGAGTCAATCTGGTTAATCTTCGCCAAGAGGTTGGAATGGTCTTCCAGAAGCCGAATCCGTTCCCAAAGAGCATCTTCGACAACGTCGCTTACGGACCGAAGCTCCAGGGAGTGAAGAACAAATCGGAGCTTCAGCAGATTGTCGAAGAGAGCCTCAAGGCCGCGGTGCTCTGGGAGGAAGTCCGCGACGACCTGAAGAAATCCGCTCTGGCGTTCTCCGGCGGCCAGCAGCAGCGGCTGTGCATCGCCCGCGCACTGGCGACAAAGCCGCAGATACTTCTTATGGATGAGCCTTGCTCGGCCCTCGACCCCGTCGCAACGGGGCGAATCGAAGACCTTATCGGGCAGCTCAAGGCCAAATATACAATCGTAATCGTTACTCACAATATGCAGCAGGCCGCGAGGGTCAGCGACATGGCCGCATTCTTCTGCCTCGGAGAGCTTATAGAATACGACACAACATCGAAGATCTTCAGCAACCCAAGCAAAAAAGCAACCGAAGACTATGTTACAGGGAGATTTGGATAATGACTGAGTTAAGTACGAACAAGATCTGGAAAATCAGGACCATCAAGAACTATCCCGAGGCAACCAATCATCTGTTGGTCGGCAGAGTGCTCGATATAAACGACTCATACGTCCGGCTGCACTGTCGCAGCTATCACTACAAGGGGGTGGTCAATTCGCCCGACGACATCGAGATCGGCAATACGATGGTTCGAGTGGTGCCGTGGAGCCGGATCGAAATCATTAACGAGCTGCCCGACGGATTCGATTATGTCAGAAGCAGGCTGATCGCGGACAAGGTGGGACAGGTGCTCTTCCAAGACGGCAAACACGCCTTCCCGGTAGGCTCCACTCACCCAACATGCGACAAATGTGAAGTTAAATACTGACAACGCCGGAGACAAAACGATGGCTGCACACTTACAGCGAGAGATAGAGAATTTGAAGAAGGAAATCCTGACCATCGGGGCGATGGCGGAGCAAAGCGTCCGACAAGCCACCCAGGCAATCGAAGACAGAGACGAGTATCTGGCCAAAGCCGTGATCGAAAAGGACGTCAACCTCGACCATAAGGAAGTTGAGGTCGAGGAGAGCTGCCTGAAGATACTCGCACTGCACCAGCCGGTTGCCATCGACCTGCGCTTCATCATAGCGGTACTCAAGATAAATAGCGATCTCGAGCGTGTGGGCGACCTTGCCGTCAACATTGCCGAGCGTGCGGTGTTTCTTGCGAATCAGCCGGAGGTGAACATCGAATTCGACTTCACCACGATGGCCGCGAAGACCCAGGAGATGCTCAAGAAGAGTCTCGACGCCCTTGTTAATCTCAACGCGGGCCTTGCCCGCGAGGTCTGTGCCAGCGACGACGAAATTGACGCGATGAACAGGCGAATGTTCCAGATAATCCAGGACGCCATAAACGCTTACCCGGACCAGGTTGATGCCTTAATACATCTGCTCTCTGCCTCTCGTCATCTTGAGCGAATCGCCGACCACGCCACAAATATAGCCGAAGACGTAATTTACATGATCGAAGGCGAAATCGTCAGACACAGAGCGGAGGAATATCAACCGAAAGTGCGCCGTTAGTGAATGAATGTCAGATTCGACCCGAAATGTCCGAGAGAGGAGTAACTATATGAAAAATCTGAACCAGGAAGTAATCAAGTGGATAATCGCCATCGGCATGTCAATGGGATTGCTCGGCTGCAAGGGTGACAAGGAAGCGTCTCAATCGAATAAGACGGTCATCTCGAACTCAGGGTCGTCCACGATGGTCAATCTTGCTCAGACGTGGGCCGAAGAATATCACAAGGCGGCTCCTAATGTGATAGTCGAGGTCGGCGGAAGCGGATCGGGGGTGGGTATTTACGACCTTACACAGGGGCGCGTGGATATAGCCAACGCCAGCCGGGACATGACAGACTCCGAAAAAGAACAGGCTAAACGGAATACCGGAAAGACCCCTGTGGAATGGACCGTCGGTTACGATGCAATGGCTATATACGTCCATAAGGACAATCCTGTAGAGGAATTGACCATTGAGCAACTTGCGCAAATTTACGGCGAGGGTGGGACGATTGACAGGTGGCCCCAGCTCGGCGTGAGTATCCGGGGACCAGACGAAATTGTGAGGGTCAGCCGGCATAATACATCAGGGACTTATGTATTCTTCAGGGAGCACATCCTTGACAAGAAGGACTTCAAGCACGGCTCCAAAGACATGTCCGGCTGCAAAGACGTCGTCGGGCTTGTCGGCAGGACACCGGGAGCTATCGGTTACAGTGGAATGGGCTTCAAGACCGACGAGGTCAAGTTCGTAAAGGTCAAGAAGAGCGCCGCTGATAGAGGATACCTCCCGACACTGGAGAACGTCGTGGCCGGAAATTACTCCCTGGGTCGGTCGTTGCATATGTACACACTCGGCCAGCCAGCGGGCCACGTCAAGGAGTATATCGACTGGATTTTATCTCCCGCCGGACAGGAGATAGTGAAGAAGGAGGGCTATGTTCCCGTATCAGCAGTCAAGTAGGAACAAGCCATCTTTGAGATCCCAAGGGCACAATACAATTAGGCGTGCAGCAGACGCTCAAATGATCGGCCGGGGCAAAAAGCCCCGAGTATGCTCTCGAGCCGGTGAATGAAATTCGTCTCGCCTGCGCCTTCCAGTCTGCATCAGCCTTCCGAGTGCCGCAGATTCCTAACAGCCTTCTAACGCAATCTTAACATAACACTAATAGACTATTTATATTCTGGCAACTGTTGACAGATGCTGCTTTAGTGTTAGCCTAATGAGAGGAAATGAAAAAATGCCAGATTCAACCCGAAATGTTTGACACAGGAGAAGACAAATGAAGAATTGGAAGCAGGAACTAATCAAGTGCGTAATGGCCGCCAGCATGGCAGTGAGTTTGTTCGGCTGCAAGGGCGAGAAGGGGGCGTCCGGGCCACAAAAGGTCGTCATCTCCAACTCCGGGTCGGATACGATGGTCAATTTGGCCCAGATGTGGGCTGAGGAGTATCAGAAGATCAAGCCGGAAGTGTCGGTTGAGGTGGCCGGCGGCGGATCGGGCGTTGGCATCCGCGACCTCATACAGGGAATAGTCGATATCGCCAATTGCAGCCGCGACCTGACAGACGCGGAAAAGGAACAGGCCAAGCGGAATACCGGAAAAGAGCCGGTTGAGTGGATTGTCGGTTATGACGCTCTGGCTGTATATGTGCATAAGAGTAACCCCGTTGAGAGTCTTACGCTTGAGCAGCTTGCCTCAGTTTATGCGGAAGGCGGCCCGGTGGACAAATGGTCTCAATTGAACATAGACATGAAGGCGGCGGGCGGCAATGATGAGATTGTCAGGGTCAGCCGGCAGAACAGCTCGGGCACATACTTCTATTTTCGGGAGGTGGTGCTCGGCAATAAGGACTACAAGCCTGGATCCCGCGATATGTCCGGTTCGAAAGATGTCGTCGAGCTGGTCGGCAAGACCATAGGCGCGATAGGGTACAGCGGAATGGGCTATGTCACAGACGCGGTGAAGTTTGTGAAACTATCCGCCGGAGAAGGCAAACCCGCTTACGAGCCGTCATTGGAGAACGTGGCGGCGGGGCATTATCCCCTTGCCAGATCGTTGCTTATGTACACGGACGGCCAGCCGCAAGGCGCTGCAAAGGAATACATTGAGTGGATTCTTTCGCCTGCAGGGCAGGAAATCGTAAAGAAAGCAGGCTACATCCCCGTTGCAGCGAGCGGCAAGTAGATTATCGGCGCAAGAGGAAAAGACGCCATGCCGCGAAATCAGAAGCACAGCCCAGCAGATACGCCGCGAGCTGCTTCATCAGGGTCTCGCCTGAGGCTTGCAATGTGCGCACTGCGCGGACCTGTTTGTTCTTTCTTAACTCGTCTGCGGCGCATACTGCGCATCGTAAGCGAGCGGACCATCGTCAGCCTTATTTTTCTGTGCGGCGTCAGTGCGGTCATTTTCGTTTTTGGCATATTCTTCTTTGTATTTCGCGAAGGTGCTCCGTTTTTGCGACACGGGTTTGACGCGAAGGAGTTCTTCCTGAGCCCCGACTGGTATCCGACATCGGCAACGAACAAGCGGTACGGGATTCTTGCACAATTGATAGGGACGGGAACAGTAACGCTCGTTGCAATGCTTGTCGCCGTGCCGTTCAGTCTTGGCGCCGGCATCTTCATTGCCGAGTTTTGCGGGAAGAAGACCAGAGAGATAATGAAGATTCTGATTGAGCTTCTGGCGGCAATTCCATCGGTGGTATGGGGATTCATCGGATTGATGGTTATGAATCCTTTAATCATTTGGCTGACAGGCGCGCCTATCGGCCTGAACGTGCTCAACGCCGGGGTCATAGTCGGGCTGATGAGCGTGCCTATTATCGTCACCATCGCCGAGGATGCGATTCGTGCCGTGCCCGATACGTATATTGAGGCGGCTGAAGCCCTGGGCGCAACACGGTGGCAATTAGTCCGCAAAGTAATCCTGCCGGCGGCGAAAAGCGGTTTGCTCGCTGCGGTCCTTCTTGGCGTCGGCCGAGCCGTGGGCGAGACAATGGCGGTGCTGATGTGCACAGGGCACTCGATCAACATTCCCTTTGACGGCAAGGCCCCGTTCTTTCACGTGCTGGATTCCGTCAGAACGCTCACTGCAACGATTGCCGCAGAAATGGGCGAGGCGCCGAGGCTCGAAGTGAATGCCGACGGCACGTTCCCGGCGGAAGCGCTGCATTACCAGTCCCTTTTCGTTATCGGGATAGTCTTGTTTGCCGTTACTTTTGTGATTAACGTCACAGCGGACTTGATAGTTAAAGGAATTCGCAAGAGGAAATAGTGAAGAATCACGGCAATACAAAGAATCTGTTCGCAGCCACCGAGCTAATCAACAAGAAGCTGCGCGCCCAAAGGATTGTGAAATGGATCTTCGGGTTGATGTCCGTGGCGATCCTGATTCCCCTTGTTGGGCTGACTACCTGCCTGATCATTCGGGCGTGGCCCTCGCTTACGTGGGACTTCTTAACGGACGTGCCCAAGCAGGGGATGCGGAGCGGCGGCATCTGGTCGGCTCTGGTGGGGACTATGTACACCGTGACATTCTCTCTGCTCGTTGCCGTTCCGGTGGGCGTGATGGCCGGCATCTATCTTAACGAGTATGCCCGCGACAACTGGTTTACACGGATAGTCAATCTTGCCGTGGTTAACCTTGCGGGCGTGCCAAGCATTGTGCACGCTCTGTTCGGATTGGGGGCTTTTGTTGTCTTTGCGGGCTTAGGCAAATCGATACTCTCGGCATCATTGACGCTGGCGATAATGACGCTTCCGGTGATAATCGTGTCCACCAAGGAGGCCCTCTTGGCTGTTCCGTTGACTTTCAGAATGGCATGTTGGAATCTTGGGGCGAGCCGATGGCAGACGATTCGCACTATCGTTCTGCCGAATTCGATAGGAGGGATTCTCACTGGGATCATTCTTCAGGTCTGTCGTGCGGCGGGCGAGACGGCGCCGATTATGTTCACGGGGGCCGTCTTCTACAAGGCTGTTCAGCGCGGCGATTTGTTCCCTTACAAGCCGACAGAGCAATTCATGGCGCTTTCTTATCACCTGCACACGATTTCCACTCAAGTGCCCGGTGTGCCGGAGTCCATGCTTTATGCAACGGCCGTCGTGCTGCTCGGTTTTGTTCTGGCATTCAACACGATAGCAATTGTGCTACGGACACGAATACGCAACAGAAAGAAATGGTAGTATTATGCCAGAGACCGGCAGCATAGAAATCAAAGACCTGACTGTTCGTTACCGCAACAAGATTGCGCTGGACGGCGTATCTCTGTCTATCCCCGCAAAGGGAATCTATGCAATCATAGGCCCTGCGAATTCGGGCAAGACCACCTTGCTCAAGAGCATAAACAGGACGATTGAAAGCGAGGCCGGTGTGTCCGTCAAGGGGCAGATATTCATTGACGGCCGGAATACTAAGCGCATTCGCGACATCTATGAGCTTAGAAGGAGAATCGGCATGGTCTTTCCCCTGCCTGTGGGGCTGCCACTGTCAATCTATGACAACGTCGCTTACGCCCCGCGCATTGCAGGCAAACATGCCAGGAGCGAGCTCGACGAGATAGTCGAAAGGAGCCTGAGGCAGGCGGCCCTCTGGGATGAAGTCAAGGATCGTCTCAAGAGCCTCGGCACGATGCTTTCGGGCGGGCAGCAGCAAAGGCTTACGATAGCGAGAGCGCTCTCGCACGATCCTGAGATTCTCTGCCTGGACGAGTTCTCCATCGCGGTTGACCCTGTAACGACCATGCGTATTGAGGATGTCCTGGTCGAGCTGAAGAACAAAATGACCATCATTCTCGTTACGAATCTTGTTCAGCAGGCCCGCAGGCTTGGCGATTTGACCTGCTTTATGAACATGGGTAAAGTGGTCCAAGTCGATGAGACCGAGAAGATGTTCTCGGATAATCCGGGCAACCAGCTTACCTACGACTACGTCCACGGCGTTTTCGGATGACACTATTATGGCCGCAAATCAGCAACACGCCGAATACGCAATAGAAACATCGAACCTGAATCTCTGGTACGGAGATTTCCAGGCTTTGCTGAATGTCTGCACTAAAATCAAGGCCGGCATCATCACGGGCCTTATTGGTCCATCCGGCTGCGGCAAGACCACCTTGCTCCGCTGCTTCAACCGCATGAACGAGCGATTCGAGAACGTCCGGGTCGAAGGAAGCGTGGAGATATTGGGAAGCAACATCTACGACCCTGAGGTCTCGGTGGTGGAGCTGAGAAAGAGAGTCGGTATGGTATTTCAGCGTCCGAATCCGCTGCCCCTGTCCATCTACGATAACGTGGCTTTTGGGCTGAAGGTGCACTCGCCCTGGCGCAGTCTCTACAAAGACGATATAGACGCCGCTGTTGAAAAGGCGCTGGAAGAGGTCTTTCTGCTGGATTCCGTCAAAGACCAGTTGCACAGGAAGGGCACCGACCTGCAGCTTGAACAGCAGCAGAAGCTCTGCATCGCCCGGCTGCTTCCGCTCAAGCCGGAATTGCTGCTGATGGACGAGCCGTGCTCCGCTTTGGATGCCGCCGGCACAGAGGCCGTCGAAGATCTGCTCTTGAGCCTGCGAGGGCGCTATACGATTGTCATCGTAACACATAATATGGCCCAGGCGCGACGAATCAGCGATGAATGTATTTATATGCTCAATGGGAAGTTAATTGAGCACGGGGAAACTTCAGACATCTTCCTGAATCCCAAAGACAAAAGAACCGAAGAATATATTGAAGGCCGATACGGCTAATACTTGAGCACTGGAGAATGCAATGCCTCTACGATTTGATTCAGACCTCGGAAAACTAAAACAGAAGCTTCTGCACATGGCCGCCATTGCCGAACAGATGATCCAGAGTATGAACTCGGTCCTCATAGACCGGGCCGAGGAGCTCTTAGGCAAGATATATGAGAACGAAAAGTCGCTGGATCGCATACAGAAGGAGATTGATGAGGAGACAATAAGGCTTATCGGCGTTCACACCCCTGTGGCCGGGGATCTGCGGCTCCTCCTTATGATGGCCCGCATCAATGCGGAGATCGAGCGTATCGGTGATAAAGTGGTCGATATAGGCCATTTTGTTGAGAACTTCCTTCAGGCAAAACACACCCGCGACGTCATCGACTTCACACATGTCGCCAATGTTACCGAACAGATGCTTCATAGCGCCGTGAATGCCTTTATCAATAAGTCCGTCAACGAGGCAATAGCGGTCATAAATGCCGACGAAGAGGTCGATCGAATAACGGACCAGACATTCCGGGTCTTGTTCACTCACATGCTCTCTTGCCCCTCGGACATCGGCTTTATACTTGGTCTAATGCTTGCGGCCCAGGCCCTTGAGAGGATTGCCGACCACGCCGTCAATATCGCGGAAGACGTCATATATATGGTCGAGGGCGAAGACGTCCGACATAGGAAAGTCGAGGATATAGACAACCTCGACAAGAATTCTGGCTCGCCGGATGCAGGGTAATCCTGCCCCCCCTTTGCACTACAACGCGACTTGGGTCGCAATAGCACGCTCCATTCACTCTGGGAATAGTCTGGATGTTTACCCGCAGTGGGATTAACATATCAGGCCATGATAGATATGATTATCGCTTCGAAGGAATTGTATGACCTTACGTAAGCTGCGAGTCAATGTTCTTCGATTGGCTTTTTTGCCGATCGTTTTTGTGGGGCTGTTTGTCAGGCCGTCCTGGGCGCTCGAATCCACGATGGCTTTTCTTGTTGAGCTCGGCGGATTTGTGTTTCTCCTGGCAGGGCTGACAGTACGTATATGGTGCACCTTCTATATCGGGGGTCGAAAATCTAAAGAGCTCATCACAACAGGCCCGTTCTCGATATGCAGGAATCCGCTTTACGCAGGCACTTTTCTTTTAGCCTTCGGTATCGGGCTTTGCTTCGAGAACATGCTGATGCTTCTGCTCGTGCTTGTCGTCATTATCCCGACGCACGTGCTTGTAGTTCGATTGGAGGAGGGCCATCTCGAAGGAGTCTTCGGCGAAGAGTACCGCCTTTACAAGGAAAGTACGCCGAGATTCCTGCCTCGGATAAGAAACTACAGGAGCCCCGATACGGTCAGCGTTTCAGTCCATGCTATTCGGCGGATAGCCATGGACACAATCGCCGTGCTGCTCCTGCCGGAGATAGAAGACTTGCTGGAAGTGCTTCATGCCCACGGAATCCTTCCGGTGCTGTGGCACTTTCCTCCCGCATGATTGGATGCCTGGCATTGACGATGTTGACAATAGATAAAAGTGTGATTCATAAAGCGGGACGGCGAGTTGCTCTGCGTTTTTCTGTTGTTGTGATTCTGGCTGCTCTGTCGTCGATATGTCGCAGTGCAGCGGATGAAGAGGAAGCAAAACCCGCGGTTTTGACGCTGAAGCGGATATTCACGGATGAGGAGTTTAAGACGGAGGACTTCGGCCCGGCGAAATGGCTGGAGGATAGAACGGGTTATACGACGCTCGATGATTCGCCGGACCGTGAAGAGGCCAAGGATATAGTGCGGTACGACCCTCAGACGAACAGTCGCAGCATCCTGGTTGCGTCGAAACGGCTGATTCCGCAAGGCGAATCCCAGCCGATGGAAATTGAAGATTATTCCTGGTCCAAGGACGGCAGAAAGCTGCTCGTATTCACAAATACGCAGCGGGTATGGCGAACCAATACGCGGGGGGATTACTGGGTGCTCGATTTGGAGACGTGGGCCTTGCATAAGCTGGGCGGAGACGTTGAGCCTTCAACCTTGATGTTTGCGAAGTTATCGCCGGACGGGGAACGCGCAGCTTACGTGCGAGAGATGAATATCTACGTCGAAGACCTCGACAGCGGGCGGATCAGACAGTTGACCAAAGACGGCGGCGGCAACATCATCAACGGCACATCCGATTGGGTCTATGAGGAGGAGTTCGGCCTGCGGGACGCATTTCGCTGGAGTCCGGATGGTAGATACATCGCGTATTGGCAGTTCGACACTGAGGGCGTAGGCGAGTTTCATCTGATCAACTACACGGATTCGCTCTATCCGAAGATTACGAGCTTTCAGTATCCCAAGGTCGGCCAAACCAATCCCGCGTGTCGAATCGGGGTGA
>JAFGTU010000064.1 GCA_016933985.1 Sedimentisphaerales bacterium
CTCGCGCCGCTCGGCCTGAAGGCCGGTGACAGTGTCGAGAGCGGCGAGGTCTGCGAGCCGAAGATCGGCAACGCGATGCCGATGGGCGCGATCCCGGCCGGGCTGGAAATTCACAACATAGAAATGATCGCAGGGCATGGTGGAAAGTTGGTTAGGGGTGCGGGCAGCGCCGCCAGAATTGCTGCAAAAGAGGGTGATTGGGTAACTGTTATCTTGCCAAGCGGGGAGATGAGAATGCTCCGCAAGGAATGCCGGGCAACCATAGGCAGGTTGAGCAATCCGGACCACCAGAACGTTCGCATCGGAAAAGCCGGCCGAATGCGTCACATGGGCCGACGGCCCCACGTCAGAGGCAAGGCACAGAACCCCGTGTCCCATCCAATGGGCGGCGGCGAGGGCAGGGCCAACGGCGGACGCCATCCCTGTTCACCAACAGGCGTCCTGGCAAAGGGCGGAAAAACCAGAAATCCGAGAAAACAAAGCAATAATAGAATTATTCGAAGACGCAAAAGCAAAAGGGCCAAACGTTTAGGCATCTAAGCGACTGCCCGCTTTTGACGGCAGAATAGAGAAGCTGAATATGGGACGATCTCTGAAAAAAGGACCTTTCGTCGATGACAAGCTCATCATCAAGGTCAATAAACAGATTGAATTGGGTTCTCGCGAGCCAATAAAGACCTGGTCGCGAAGATGTACGGTAATCCCGGAGTTTGTGGGTGTTACGTTTTTGGTCCACAACGGCAAGCTGTTCCATAAGGTTTTTATTACCGAGGATATGGTGGGCCATAAGCTTGGCGAGTTCTCGCTAACCCGGACTTTCAAAGGACATTCAAGCAAGAAGATAAAGTAATTATCGCGTATTTGAAGTCGCGAACCTTGAGATACAAGAAATGTTAAGTGCTGAAAAATTCAAAGAGTTGTCAAAAGAACGCCGGATTGGCGTCGAGCAGTTGGCCGAGCATATTGCCAGGGCCGGTCTTAGCGACGAAGAAGCCAAAGTCGCCATTGCGAATTGGCAGAAGGGTCTTTTCAAGCCAAAGCCGCGGATGGAGGATGTTCGTCGTCTGGCTTCTGCTTTGGGTGTCGAGGAAAACGAGCTGGCCGACTGGCGCTCATCCTGTCGTTACGCCCCGGTCTCGGCGCAGAAGGCTCGTTTGGTGACTCAATTGATAGTGGGCCGAACCGTCCAGGATGCGACTGACGTTCTGAAGTTTACGCGAAAGCGCGCCGCAGGCATAGTTGACAAGGTCCTGAAGGCGGCGGTTGCCGACGCTGATGAGCAGCGTGCGGATGTTGACAGCCTCTATGTCTGCCAAGCCCGTGTGGACGAAGCCGGCGTCAGAATCGGCACCAAAAGATGGATTGCCAAGGACAGGGGCAGGGCTCATGCGATTCGCAAGAAGGCCTGTCACATACATGTCACGGTAACACAGACATAGCAAACGGAAAATAACAGCATCGGATTACGAGATACAGAATTATGGGTCAGAAAGTATCGCCAATAGGTTTCAGGACGGGGATTACTCTCGGGTGGCAGAGCACCTGGTACGCTCCCAAGGCTATCTACGGCGATTTTCTCGTCGAAGACCAGAAGATACGTCGGTTCATCGATCAGAAATTTAACCGCACCATGCCCAAGGGCGCGGTAGCCAAGACCGAGGTTATAAGGACGCGTAACGAAGTGAAGGTTACGCTCCACAGTGCCAGGCCGGGCGTCGTCATCGGCCCGCGCGGCGGAGAAGTTGACAAACTCAGAGAAGAGCTTGAAGATATAACCGGTCGCAAGGTCGGCGTAAATGTCATTGAGATAAAAGAGCCCGACCTTAACGCTGCGCTGGTCGGCGAGGCGATAGCGGAGCAATTGAGCAAGCGGGCGTCCTTTAGACGGACTATGAAGCAGTTTTGCGAGGCCGGCGTCAATGCTGGAGCGAAAGGCGTTAAGATTGTATGCTCCGGTCGGCTGGGCGGCTCCGAAATGGCAAGGAAAGAGATGCAGAAGCTCGGCAGTATTCCCTTGCACACGCTTGACGCCGACGTGGACTACGCTGTTTCGGTAGCCAGGACGACGTATGGTATAATCGGTATAAAAGTCTGGATATACAAAGGTAAGTTCGGCGAAGAGATCGAACCGCGGATCCGTCAGCGTCGTCGCCCGCCGAAACGTGATGTCTCGCCTGCGGATGGTGGCGGGAGAGGCCGAGGCGCGCCGCCACGCCGAGAGAGAAGCCAACGTTCCGGCCGGGCCTCACCGGGCAGTTCGGCGCCGGCGGCACCCCAAGAGCCGGCAAGTCCGGCTACTGAGCCTTTCAATGCCGCCGAAACGCAGGATGGGCGGGAAGGTCAAGAGTCCCCCGAAAGGCAATCTGAATTGTCCTGATATGTCTTGTAAAGGAAATGACAAATGGCGATGATGCCGAAAAGGGTGAAGTATCGCAAGAGCCAGCGAGGCAAGATGAAAGGTAATGCCTTGAGGTGCAATTATGTTGCATTTGGCGAGTACGGGCTGCAGGCTCTCGAGACCAGTTGGGTTAAGGGCAAACATATCGAGGCCGGGCGAGTCGCCGCTACTCATTTTCTCCATCGCGAAGGCAAGGTCTATATCAGGATTTTCCCGCACAGGTCGGTCAGTGCCAAACCTCTCGAGACACGCATGGGTAAAGGCAAGGGCGAGCCGGCCTTTTGGGTCGCCAGGGTCAGGCCGGGGCAGGTCTGCTTCGAGATCGGCGGCGTTGACGAAGAGGTGGCAAAGCAGGCGCTGCTGAGGGTGGCTCACAAAATGCCTATAAAGTGTAGATTCATTAAAAGAAGACATACGCTATAGACTGAGACATTGAAATGAAAGCGAAGAATTATCGCGAAATGAGCCCCGATGAACTCGGCATGCAGCTTGATGAGCTGCAGAGGCGGTTGTTTGATTTGCGGGCGCAGGCCGTTACGGAGAAGCTTGAAAACTCCAAGGCCGTTATCAATGTCCGTCGCGACATTGCGAGAATTAAGACGATTATGCGACAAGGCAAGGAACATCCTGTCGAACGTATTTGACGATCGGGAATCGAGTATGGAAAACCGCAAACTTAAGACTCTTGCCGGGGTAGTAGTCAGCAATAGCGGTGACAAATCCGTCAAGGTTGTCATCGACTACAAGGTCAAGCATCCGAGGTACGGCAAGTATGTCAAACGGAGGATGAAGATCGGCGTACACGACGAGAAGAATGAAAGTGGCGTCGGCGACCTTGTTGAGATAGCTCAATGCAGGCCGTACAGCAAGAGCAAGAGTTGGCGCCTTTTGAAGGTCGTGCAAAAGGCTGTTAGCATGTGAATCGATATTTGCCAGAGGTGGTACGGACGACGAGATAACTTATGATTCAACAAGAAACAATGTTGGATATTGCCGACAATTCAGGCGTCAAGTCGGCCTTGTGCATTAGAGTCCTCGGGAAAAGCGGCGCACACGGGAAGTTTACTCGGTGCGTCGCCCGTGTTGGAGACATCGTCTGCGTGGCGATTAAGAAGTCCTTGCCGACCTGCCAGTTGGACGACAAGAAAGTGCATAAGTGTGTTATCATTCGCACGAAAAGCCCTGTTAAAAGGTCGGACGGCAGCTATGTGAGGTTCGACAGCAACGCCGCGGTCATGATCGATGCCGACGGCAACCCCATAGGCACGCGAATCTTCGGGGCCGTCGCGAGAGAGTTGCGAGAAAAAAACTATATGAAGATTATCTCACTGGCCGGCGAAGTTGTATAGGGCCACCAGGAGCTGATTCAGAGGTCTATCGAATGGCACTGCATGTAAAAAAGAACGATACTATCGAAGTGATCTGTGGCGCTCATAAGGGCGCAACCGGCAGGGTGCTCAAGGTGATGCCCCAGAAGAAGCTTGTTGTGGTGCAGGGTCTGAATCTTGCAAAGAAGCACGTCAGGCCCTCTCGTAAAAGTCCGCAGGGCGGCAGGATTAGTATTGAGCAGCCTATCCACATCAGTAATGTGCTGCCCGTAAATACTAAGACCTCGAAGGGCGGCAGGGTCGGCTATAAGGTTAACAAGGAAGGCAGAAAGAAACGAGTTTTCGCCGACGGCCATGAGATTTAGCGTCCTCTAAAGTTCCGACAGGAGTTTAGAGCCGGCAGGCTCAGAGATTGTAAGGCAAGGTGTTTGATGGCGCGTTTAAGAGATTTGTATAGGTCAAAGATTGTCCCCGAAATGACTAAGGAGTATGGGTACAAGAATCTTATGGCCGTGCCCAGGATGGATAAGATCGTTGTCTCTATGGGTATAGGCAAGGCGACACAGGACAAGAAGTTCCTGGAGCTGGCCAAGAAGGACCTTACGATGATCACCGGCCAGATGCCCCTTGTTTGTAAGGCAAAGAAAAGTGTCTCGAACTTCAAAGTGCGCCAGGGCAACGAAACCGGGCTCAAAGTTACCTTAAGAGGGATCAGGATGTATGAGTTTATGGACCGTCTCATCAATTTGGCAATCCCCCGGGTGAGAGACTTCAGGGGCTTGAACCCGAAGAGTTTCGACGGCAGAGGCAACTACTCCATGGGTGCGACGGAACAGAGCATTTTTCCCGAGATTAACCCTGCAAAGGTGGAATTTCAGCAGGGGATGAACATAGCGTTTATTACAACGGCGGACACCGACGACGAGGCCAGGAAGATGCTTCAGTTTTTCGGCATGCCGTTCAAAAACCTCGATTAGCAGGGTTGCCCCTAAAGAAGAAAAAGAAAAACGGAAACCTGGAGCATTTGGATGTCAACCAAAGCACTTGTAAACAAGTCGGCGAAGAAACAGAAGTATCGCGTCAGACAATATACCCGCTGCCAGCTTTGCGGCAGATCGAAGGCCGTCTATCGTAAGTTCAAGATTTGCCGCATCTGTTTTAGAAACCTGGCTAATGAAGGAAAGATCCCCGGTGTGAGAAAGGCCAGTTGGTGACCGGGCCGAGCCGCGGTCTTATGTGTAGTTCCCAGGAACGAATTGTCCAATACGGTATAAGAGATAGCTGATTATGACTTTGAGTGATCCAATAGCTGATATGCTGACACGGATTCGCAACGCTGTGAGAATAAACAGACCCCAAGTGAATATCAAGTGCTCCAACATTTGCCTGGGCATAGCGAACGTTCTCAAGAAAGAAGGCTATATTCTGGACTATGACCGTATCGACGACGGTTATCAGGGGATTATCCGGGTAAGCCTGAAGTATGACCAGGACGGCGGTTCAGTCATAAAGGAAATAACTCGAACGAGCAAGCCCGGTTGCAGGATTTATTCCGGTGTGGCGGATCTGCCGCGAGTGATGAGCGGTATGGGCATAGCTGTTGTCTCCACAAGCCGGGGTGTAATGAGCGATAACGATTGCCGCCAGGCAAATCTCGGCGGCGAACTTCTTTGTACGGTTAGCTAAATGAGTCGCATAGGTAAAAAGCCTGTAGAAATTCCGGCCGGCGTTACGGTCGAGCAGAAAGGCGCTAAGATCAAGGCCACAGGACCGCAAGGTGCCCTGGAGATGGAGTGCCATCCGCAAATCAAGGTCACGATCGATAAGGCTGACGCGAAAATAGTCGTCGAAAATGATAATCCTCAGGATCGACGCTGCAAGCAGTTGCATGGAACGATGCGCGCCCTGATCGCCAATCTGGTCGCAGGGGTGACTAAAGGCTTTGAGAAGAAGATGGAAGTATACGGCACCGGATACAATCTCAAAGAGCTAAACGGCAAGCTCTCCTTTCAGGTGGGCTACGCCCATACGGTGGACTTGCCCATACCCAAAGGAGTGAAGGTGACCATTGCCGTGCCCGCGACAAAGGGCAATGAGGTTCCGGCCAAATTTACCCTTTTCGGTATGGACAAGTGCGTGGTTGGGCAGTTCGCTGCAGAAATTCGGTCGATTAGACCGCCGGAACCTTACAAGGGCAAGGGTATCCGCTACGCCGACGAACAGGTCCAGCGCAAGGTCGGCAAGGCATTTGCCTCCGGCGCGGCATAGTGGAGACAGTGTTTTTATGAATAGCCAGAGCATTAAAAGAGCCGCACGCAGACGAAGATATCACGTGCGAAGGAAGGTCTCCGGTACCAGGGAGCGTCCGAGACTGTCCGTTTTTCGCTCCAACAGACATATTTACGCCCAAATAATTGATGATACCGCCGGTGCTACTCTTGTCTCGGCAAGCACCCAGGCAAAGGCCGTGCGTGCGCAGGCCGCCAATGGCGGCGACAAGAAGGCCGCCGGGCTCGTCGGCGAGACTATAGCTAAAGAAGCTCTGGGTGTCGGTATTAAGTGCGTGTGTTTTGATAAGAATCGCTATAAATTTCATGGCAGAGTCAAGGCTCTTGCCGAGGCTGCAAGGAAAACCGGCCTGGTTTTCTGATCCTGCAGAAGACTGATTGGAGATGTCAATTGGCTGTTGAACCGGTAAAACTATTCGACCAGGAAGAGAAACCGCTGGAGGATACGGTCGTAAAGGTCTTCCGATGTTCCAAGGTGGTAAAGGGTGGCCGCAGGTTTAGTTTTGCGGCGCTCGTTGTTGTCGGCGACCGTGCCGGGACCGTCGGACTTGGCTACGGCAAGGCCAATGAGGTGCCTCTCGCCGTCGAGAAGGGCATCAAGGATGCTAAGAAATGCCTCAATCAGATCCCCCTGGTTGGTCGGACGATTCCCCACAGCGTTAATGGAAAGTACAGGGCTACGAAAGTGACTCTCGTGCCTGCCAGTCCCGGCACCGGCGTTATCGCCGGTTCCAGCGCCAGAGCCGTGCTGGAGTATGCCGGCGTACAGGATGTTCTGACGAAGGTTTACGGCAGCACCTCGGCCAAGAATGTTGTCAAGGCTACGCTCGACGGACTGATGAAGTTGCGAACCAGGGAAACGGTCGGATTGCTCAGGGGCGTTGAGATTAAGGCTTAAACAATTGTCAAAAAGAAGACAGTGCGGTTGATTAAATGTTGAATCACGAAATAACTTCTAAAGCAGGCAGAAAGAAAACTCGCAAACGCCTCGGCAGAGGCACGGGAAGCGGGCAGGGCAAGACTTCCGGTCGTGGACACAAGGGCGCCGGCAGCAGGGCCGGTGCAAGGGCTTTTTCGCTCTACGAAGGCGGCCAGATGCCGCTCTTTCGACGGTTGCCTAAGCGAGGGTTCAGCAACTTTAATTTCGCTGAACGTTGTCAAATCGTGAACGTCTCCCAGTTGGAGAGATTTGACGATGGCGCTGATGTCGGTGTCGAGCAGCTATCCGGCGCCGGCTTGATTGGCAGTCTCAAGGGCAAGGTAAAGATACTTGGCGACGGCGTGCTGACAAAGAGACTGAAGGTCGTCGCTCACAAGTTTAGTAAAACCGCTGAGGAGAAAATTGTCGCATCCGGAGGTACGGCCCGGGTGATCTGAAATCTGTAAGAATGCGTTTGATGCGATGAAAGACACAAGCTGTAGGATACGAGATGTGAAATAATGTTCGGAACAGTATTCAACATATTCAGAATCCGGGACTTGCGCAACAAGGTTCTATTCACCGTCGGCCTGCTTGTAATATACCGGGTTGGTTTTCATATTCCGGTGCCTTGCTTCGACCAGGCGGCGATTGCGGCCATAGCAAAGTCTCGCGGTGGAGCCGACACTCCTTTGGGCAGGGCAGCAGAGTATATGCAGATGTTCACCGGCGGAACGCTCCAGCAGAGCAGCCTTTTCGGCCTGGGCATCATGCCCTATATCACCGCATCGATTATTCTTATGCTGCTTGGCGAGATAGTCCCCGCCTTGAAGAAGTTGCGACAAGAGGGCCAGACCGGGCACAAGAAGATACAGGAGTACACGCGATACCTCACTGTCCTGATATGTGTTATCCAGGCCTTGATGTTCATGAAGCTGTTGGGAGGCAGAGGGCTGATGTATCCCGGCATGTATGGGCGTGCAGTTTTGATGGGCGTGGTGGGGATGACCGCCGGGACGGTCTTTTTGATGTGGCTGGGCGAGCAGATAGACGAGTACGGAATTGGCAACGGTATCAGCCTTATAATCATGGCCGGGATTATTGCCAGGATGCCCTGGGCCATTACAACGCTTTGGGAGAAGGTGGACCTGACCGTCGGCGCCTCGGCTGCCGGCGCCATCGGATTGGACAAGCTCCTGTTTCTTGGCGCTTCCTTCATATTTGTCGTTGCCGGCGCAATACTAATCACCCAGGGCCAGCGGCGAATACCCATACAACAGGCCAAGCAGATGCGAGGCCGAAGGGTTTATGGAGGTCAGAGGCATTACATCCCCCTGCGAGTCAATCACGGCGGCGTCATGCCTATTATCTTCGCATCCTCCTTTATGATGTTCCCGCCCGTGATAATTAGTCAGTTGGCACAAAGATTCCCGGCATCCGGTATCCTCGCCTCGTTGGACGAGACCTTCAGAATGGAAGGCTATACATATAACGTGCTTTACGTCGTATTGATATTCCTTTTTGCTTATTTCTGGGTTACGGTCCAGTTTCAGCCAAAGGAGATGGCCAAAAACCTCCGCGATGCCGGCAGCTTTATACCTGGCCTTCGACCCGGCCGAAGAACCGCGGATTATCTCGAGTCCGTGATGACCAGGATAACCTACTACGGGGCGTCTTTCCTCGCTATTATCGCCGTTGTCCCGACCCTCGTTGCTACCCTGCTCGACATCGATTGGCGTGTGGCGACGTTCCTGGGCGGAACCGGTTTATTGATCGTTGTCAGTGTCTCGCTCGATCTGGTGCAGAAGATAGAGGCAAACCTTTTGATGAGGAGCTATGACGGCTTTAGCGAAGCCGGCAGAATCAAAGGAGCCTACTCATGAGAATAATCCTATTAGGCGCGCCGGGCGCGGGCAAGGGAACCCAGTGCAAGAATATCGTTGCCGGGTATAGGCTTCAGCATTTGTCCAGCGGCGATATCCTTCGTCGCAACAGGTCCGCCGGCACGGACCTCGGCAAGAAGGCGCAGAGTTATATGGACGCCGGAGACCTCGTTCCCGACCGGATCATAATTGATATGATGAGCGAAGCGATCAGGGAGGCGCCGCTGGCGGGATTCGTTCTCGATGGTTTCCCCAGAACGGTCAATCAAGCCCGTGAGCTTGATGAATCATTGGCTGGCGACGGCGCTATCGATGCCGTGGTGAATCTCAAAATAGACGACAGCATAGTCCAGGCTCGAATGACCGGCAGAAGAAGCTGCCCGAAATGTGGCGCCGTTTACCATATTGAGAATTTGAAGCCCAAGACCAAAGGCGTCTGCGACCACGATGGAGCCGAGCTCGTACAGCGGCCTGACGATACGCCTGAAGTGGTGGCCAATAGACTTGAAACTTACCACCGGCAAACTGAGCCGCTGGTCGATTATTATAAAAAAAACGGCACTGTTTTCGACATCGAGGCCGATAGAGACCCCGACGAAGTTAAGGCTTGTATCTTCGAGAAGTTGCAGACTCTCGTCAAGTTGTGAAGCGTGAACCGACCTTTGAAGATACGAGATACGAAATCAAATGGCTATTACGCTTCGTAGCGCAAGAGAAATCGAGTTAATACGCAGTGCCGGCGCTATAGTAGCCGATGTTCTTTCAAAATTGCAGAAGATGGCAAAGCCGGGAGTAACGACGGCGCAATTGGATGCGGTTGCTCTCGATATGACGGCCCAGGCCGGCGCCCAGGCGCTTTTTAAGGGCGTCCGCAACCCGCAGACGCGTACGGCGTTTCCCGGGGCGATTTGCGCCTCTATTAACGAGCAGGTTGTTCATGGAATTCCCTCGAACGACGCCGTGCTCAAGGCAGGCGACATTCTGAGCCTCGATTTTGGCGTCAGGCTTAATGGTTACTGCGGCGATGCGGCTGTTACGTTTGGGATCGGAGATATCTCGCCGCAGCGACGCAGACTGATGGACGTTACCAGGCAAGTCCTCGAACTGGCGATAGCAGATTGTGCCCCGTCCGTAAAATGGAGCACCGTAGCTGGGAAGATGCAGCAATACGCCGAGGCCGCCGGCTTTTCCGTCGTGAAGGACTTTGTCGGCCATGGCATCGGCACGGAAATGCACGAAGAGCCGAGGGTGCCGAACTTTGTCAGCTCCGAGCTGCTCGCGAATGATTTTGTGCTCGAGCGCGGCATGGTCCTTGCCGTCGAGCCTATGATTAACGCCGGCGGCGAAGAAGTCCGGACACTGAAAAACGGCTGGACTGTTGTGACCAGAGACTCGAGCTGCTCGGCGCATTTTGAGCATACGATTGTAATAATAGATGAAGGTTGTGAAGTGTTAACAGTGAAATAGAGGCGAATATTGGGTTGTGGCGGCCGTCGCCGGCAAGAACGTGCTGGACAAGAACAATGGCAGGAAAGGACACAATTCGGTTGCAGGCTAAGGTGACTGATGCTTTGCCCAATGCAGTGTTCAAGGTTGAATTAGAAAACGGCCACAAGATTATGGCGCACGTCTCCGGGAAGATGCGAATGCACTTTATTCGGATTCTCCCCGGCGATACGGTCGTTGTTGAAATGTCGCCTTATGATCTTAATAGAGGTCGAATAGTCCTTCGCCATTGAGCCTGAAGGCCTGGTTTTATGTGATAGGCCGATGGCCCGAAAACGGAAGACCTGAAAGCAGATATCGAAAATGAAAGTCAGAAGTTCTGTAAAGCGTATATGTGAGAGATGCAAGATAGTCCGGCGCAAGGGCGTTCTACGGGTGATCTGTCCAAACCGCCGCCATAAGCAGCGCCAGGGTTGATTGAGAATAGGCTGAAAACTTGAGCACTTAGAATAGGAGCCAAAATGCCGCGTATTGTGGGTGTTGACATTCCCAACGAAAAGTCAATATGGATTTCGCTGACTTATATCGTAGGTGTAGGCAAGTACACCTCCGAACAGATACTCAAAGAAGCCAGGATAGACAAAAGCACTAAGGCCGGCAAACTCAGCGAAGACGAGCTCAGTCGAATTACTCAGATCATAGACCGCAACTACATCGTCGGAGGCCAGCTTCGCAGGCAGGTCGCGCAGAATATCGCACGATTGCGGGATATTGCGTGCTACAAAGGAATTCGCCATAGAAGGGGCTTGCCCGTCCGGGGGCAGCAAACCCAGAGCAACGCGCGCACGAGAAAGGGTCCCAGAAAGACGGTTGCCGGAAAGAAGGGCGTTAAGGAACAACGGTAAAAGCCGGTTGCCTCTGTTGATAAAACGCAGAAAAGAGATTCGCGGCACGGTGCAATGAAGGCAAAACAGGATTAATGATGGCAAATATCTCAAAGAAGAAAATCAAAAGAAATGTTGTGCGGGCCGTTGTGCATATAAAGGCCACTTTCAACAATACGTTGATTACCGTCACCGATGAGGATGGTGATACTATATGTACGAGTTCGACCGGCTGCGCCGGCTTTAAGGGCTCTCGAAAAAGCACGCCCTTTGCGGCCCAGCAGGCGGCCCAGCGTGCCGCCGCCACCGCCATGCGAAGCGGCGTTCGCGAGGTCGAAATCAGGGTCAAAGGCCCGGGTTCGGGCCGGGAATCGGCCATCGCCGCACTACAGTCGGCGGGATTGCGAATCACTTCTATTGAAGACGTCACTCCACTGCCGCACAATGGCTGCAGGCCGCCTAAACGACGAAGGATATGAGACAACAACAGACCAAATTTTTTGGAGATAGACAAGAAAGATGGGACGGTACTTAGGTTCATCTTGTAGGCACTGCCGCCGCGAAGGTATGAAGCTGATGCTCAAGGGCATCAGATGCGAGATGGCGAAGTGCCCCATTGAGAAGAAGCAGCGAAATGTCGCCCCGGGCATGCATGGGTGGCGCAGAGGAAGGAACAGCGAATACGCTGTTCGGCTGCGAGAGAAGCAAAAAGTCAAAAGGTATTACGGTCTCTTCGAGCGGCAGTTCATGAGGTACTTTCATAAGGCCGAACGCATAAAGGGAAATACCGGGGAGAATTTGCTCCAACTGTTGGAGAGACGGCTCGACAATGCCGTTTACAAGCTGAACTTTGCTCCTTCGAGAAAGGCCGCTCGCCAGCTTATTTCGCACGGACATATCTACGTCAACGGACGCAAAGTCAATGTTAGTGATCGTATCGTGGAAATCGGTGACAAGATTGCCGTCAAAGGCGCAGAGAAAAGCAAAAAGAAGATCAAGGAGCAGTTGGAAACCAATCCGAGTTTCTCCACGCAGGGCTGGCTGCAACTGGCGAGAGAAAAGGCCGAAGCAACCGTTGTGGCACTTCCGACGCGGGATGACGTCCAGATTCCCGTCGAAGAGCAGTTGGTGGTCGAGTTCTGTTCGAGATAGCTGTTTGAAAACTAAGATTTTTGGACCGGAGGCATATATGCGAGTTACATGGCGTGGTTTGGAACTGCCGACGCGAGTCGAACGTGACATCAACGTGTCGAGTAATATGTACGGCAGGTTCTTCATCGAACCCTTCGAGCGAGGGTTCGGCACCACTATCGGCAACAGCTTGAGACGCGTTCTTCTTTCATCGCTGGAAGGAAGCGCTGTGACATCCGTCAAGATAGCCGGTGTGAACCATGAATTCAGTTCGATAAAGGGGGTGATGGAGGATGTTACCGACATTGTTCTCAACGTCAAGAACCTGGTCATCCGCCTTCAAGGCGACGGCCCGAAGACAATGACTGTTTCAGCCAAGAAGGCCGGAACCTTGACCGCTGCAGACATCGCCGCCGACCCGGCCATTGAAGTTGTAAACCGCGATATGCCCCTTGTGACGTTGACCGAAGACGTCAAATTCGAGATGGAAATGGTCGTTCAGAACGGACGAGGATACGTTCCCGCTGCAGAGAGGATCGCCGACACTGACAGGTTCGATCAGGAAATCGGAAGAATACATCTCGACGCCATTTACTCCCCCGTTACCAGGGTCCGATATACTACCGAGGATACGCGCGTCGGCCAAAAGACCAACTACGATAGACTGATCCTCGAGATATGGACCGACGGGACCGTCAGCCCGGAGATGGCGCTCGTTGAGGCTGCAAAGATTCTCAGAAAGCACATCAATCCTTTTGTGCAGTACTTCGAGATCGGGCAGGAGACCGTGGCCGGCAAGATCGTCGAACGCGAAGTCGCTGAAGAGACTGTTGATGAGGAATTGGCTCAGAAGCTTGCTATGTCGGTCCAGGAGCTGGAGTTGTCCGTAAGAGCCAACAACTGCCTCGAGTCCGTGAAGATCGAAACTGTCGGACAACTGGTTCAGATGAACGACTCGGACTTGCTCAAAGTTCGCAGCTTTGGCAAGACATCCCTGCGAGAAGTGAAGCGAAAGCTTGCCGACATAGGTCTTTCCCTCGGAATGCCTGGCCCTGCCGAGCAGTCACAATGACCTTAATCAGGGACAGGTCCAATTGGTGGTATCTTAATAAAAGGTTGAAAATATGCGTCATAGAGTAGCTGGGCGCCAATTAGGCAGAACAAGCGAGCACCGGTTGGCCATGCGCCGGAATATGGTCGCGTCCCTCTTTGAGCACGAGACGATTGCTACGACAGTACAGAAGGCCAAAGAAGTGAAACCGTTCGCCGAAAAACTGATTACTTTGGCAAAGAAAGGGACATTGCCGGCCAGGCGCCGCGCCATTTCGTTGCTGGGCAATCGTGATATCGTTGCGCATGAGGACGGCAAGCGTGTCCGAAAAGGCACGGTAATAGGAAAACTATTCAGCGAAATCGGTCCTCGCTATCTCGACAGGCCGGGCGGCTATACGAGAATCATACACAGATCTCTACGCAGGCTTGGTGATAACGGGCAGCTCGTGCTGCTCCAGCTTATAGCCAAGGATGAAGGCCCCAAGAAGAAGGCCAAGACCACCGCCCGGAAACGCTCCGCAAGTAAGCGGAAGACAGCTCCGGGGCAGGGGGCCCGGCCAGAGGAAATCGCCGAGGCTCAGGAATCTGCTGACCTCGAGCAGACCACTGAAAGTGAAGATACGCTTCGGGCCGAGCAGGTCGATGAATCCGCCGAATCAAAGCGGCCGGATCAGGCCGAACACGCCTCCGACAAGGAGGCCGGCAAAACGCCTGATGCGTCCGGCCAGGCTGAGGAAAAAGGATAGGCCTTTCTGGGTATGGGAAGATCCGTTATGAGCGGCGACGAGTGCCTTTTCTGCAAAATGGCAGCCGGGGAGATTCCGGTTGCGAAGGTCTTCGAAGACGAAATTGTATTGGCGTTCCTCGATATCGGGCCAGTTAGCGACGGCCATGCCTTGGTTATCCCAAAGCAGCACTTTGAAAAACTGCATGATTGTCCGCCGGATTTGCTCGGCCAGGTCGCCTCGCGTCTGGGCAGAATAGCCCAGGCCATCGCTGCCGCCATGGAATCCGAGGGCTACAATGTTCTGTGCAACAATGGCTCAGCCGCTGGGCAGCTGATTGAGCATTTGCATTTTCACATTATCCCTCGCAGCGCTGGCGACGGCATCTTTAGACGCTGGCCTGCTTACAAGTACCCCCCCGGCAAGATCGAGAAGATTGCCGCCAAAATCCGTGAAAACTTATAATTTTGATTTTGCCGTTGCTAACGAATGCTTTTTGTGGTATTCTATTTTTGTCGCAGAGTGAGTGTCAACTGCGATATGTGATATTTGATATACGAAAATGGCCGCGGGGTAGAGCAGTCTGGTAGCTCGTCGGGCCCATAACCCGGAGGTCGCAGGTTCGAATCCTGCCCCCGCTATTGTGGATAAGCCTAGCAGGGACAGACATTTATGTCGGTTCCTGCTGCTTTCTTGCGCGGTGAAGTTTAACGTCACTGTAGCCAAATTGTAGCCGTCGCAGAGAAAATTCCGGCAGGGACTGGCACCTTTGGGACTGTAATGGCCAGAAAGGAGCTAGTTCAATGGCAAGTATCTACAAAAGAGGAAAAGTCTGGTGGATCAAGTACCATGTCAAGGGTAGTAGGGTACAGCGGTCTTTGCATACAACTGACGCCCGCGTGGCCAAGACGAGACGTTCCAGACTGGAGTACGATCTGGCTACAAATGGCCTGATCATGCCATCGGAAACGCCATTGATACCATTTCTGGAGGATTACTGCCAGCACCTCAAGACTGTCCTGACAGCAAAATCCTTCGCAAACGATGTTTCCTATCTACGGGCGTTCTTTGGCCCTGTATGCATGGCCCTGTTTCCAGGCAGTAAGTGCAATAAGGGGAAAACTCTTCGTAAAGAGGCTTCTTCTTGGAAGGATTCGCTTGAGGGTCGTCACATACGTGTAGGCCTCCTGGAAGAGATCACTACTATGATGATATCGCAGTTCATTTCACGGCGGGTACGGGAGGATGGTATAGCCCCTAAGACTGCCAACCGTCAGCGAGAAGTGCTTCATAGGATGTTTGCCTATGCGTTGAAGGAAAAAGACTACAGAGGGCCGGACGGAACGCGATGTAATCCAGCCGCCAACGTGGAACGACGGCGAGAGAATGCGCCTACCATTGTCTTCCTGACACTCGAAGAGATCAGAGAACAACTCGACATACTCAAGGACCGGGAGACCCTCCACGCCATAGTGGCCACGCTCATCTACGCCGGCCTGAGGCGCTCGGAGGCCCTCTGGCTGAC
>JAFGTU010000508.1 GCA_016933985.1 Sedimentisphaerales bacterium
TGGCCGTGGCGCAGATGACGGCGGATATGGTCGCAAACGGCGCAGAATACATGGTCATCGAGGCGAGTAGCCACGCCCTCTCGCAAAATCGCCTGGCAGGGGTGGAATTCAAGGCCGCCGCATTTACAAATTTGACGGGCGACCATTTCGACTACCACAAGACAGAAGAAGACTACTTAGCCGCCAAGACAAGGCTTTTTGCCGGCCTTGCCCCCAATGCCGTCGCAGTTCTGAACAAGCAATCTCCCCACGCCGAGCTCATCGCCGAACAGACCAAAGCCCGCATACTATGGTATGCAATCGACGCCGAGGCCGACATTGCCGCCCACATCGAATCGATGGATACCGGCGGAAGCAACTTCAGCCTGAAATACGCCGGCCTAACAGCGAAGGTGAAATCGCCTCTGTTAGGCTTGTACAATGTGAGCAATTGCTTAGCCGCGGCGGGATTATCTCTTGCGGCGGGATTCGATCTTGAGACCGTCGCCAGAGGTCTTTCATCTCCGCAGGCTGTCCCAGGCAGGCTGGAGCAGGTAGTCTGGCCCGGCGATTTCACAGTCCTGATCGACTACGCACACACCGACGACGCCCTCAAAAACGTCTTGACGACTCTCAAGCCTCTGTGCAGGGGCAGGCTGATAGTCGTTTTCGGCTGCGGCGGAGACCGCGACAGGACAAAACGCCCGCGAATGGCGCGGGTGGCGGAGGAATACGGCGACTTCGTCGTCGTCACCAGCGACAACCCGCGAACCGAGCACCCGGAAGATATTATAAGCGAGATAGTAACCGGCTTCGCGAACGCCCCGACGATAGACGATGGGCGACGGACGAAGATAGTCGAGCCGGACCGAAAGAAGGCTATCCAATTGGCAATACAATATGCGGGAAAAAACGACATCGTGCTCATCGCGGGCAAGGGACACGAGACATATCAAATCATAGGAACGAAGAAATCCCATTTCAGCGACAGAGAAACAGCGCAGGAGTGTCTAAAGGGACTCGAATGAAGGAATTCTCTATTACGTCTCTGATGCGGATAATCGGCGCCGAGGTCCTGCCTCAGACGGGTTGGGCCGCCGAAAGCGCAGGTGACAATGCGGTTGTCACGGGCGTGAGTATCGATTCACGTACAGTCAAGCCGGGCGACTGCTTCTTCGCGATCAAGGGCGAGAAATTCGACGGGCACGACTATGTCGCCGATGCCTTTGCCAAGGGGGCCGTCTGCGCGGTGATTGGAAAAACCGTTGGCGGCGAGACGCTTGCCGGCAAGTGCCTGCTCAGGGTGGCCGATACCGTAAGAGCACTGGGGGATTTTGCCGCCGAGTATCGCCGCCAAGCCGGGTTCAAAGTTGTCGCCATTACCGGTTCGGCGGGCAAGACGACCACGAGGCAGATAACCGCTCATGCCCTGAGTCGGCGGTTTCGCGTCCATCAATCGCCAAATAGCTTCAACAATAGTATCGGCGTGCCCCTGACGCTGCTCGGAGCAGACCCTCGGGACGAAATCGTCGTTGGCGAGCTTGGCAGCAATCATCCGGGCGAAATAGCAAATCTGACCCGCATCACCCAGCCGGATATTGCAGTCGTAACCAACGTTCATCCCGCCCACCTCGAAGGATTCGGCAACTTAGAAGCAATTGCCCGAGAGAAAACGTCCATATCTGAGGGACTCGGCCCGGACGGGGTGTTGATTATTAACGGTGATTTTGAGCAGTTGGTTGATGCTTGCCGGGCCAAAGGAGTCGATGTTTTGGCGTTCGGCAAATCAGACGGCCTCGACTACCGTGCCACGGACATCACCTCCGACGGGTTATCCAGCCGATTTATGATCGACCAGACCGAAGTAACCCTGCCGTTAGCAGGGCCGGGCAATGTTGAGAACACACTTGCCGCGTGGGCCGTATGCAGCCAGCTCGGCCTGAAGATCAAGGAATTCGCCGAAGCTGTGCGCACTTTGCCCCCCATCTCGATGCGAGCCGAAGTCCTCCAGATCGGCGCAATTACGGTATTGAACGATTGCTACAACGCCAATCCTGCCTCGATGAACAACGCGCTGGACATCCTGCAAAGCTTGCAGGCAAACACCGGGCGTCGCTCGGTCTTCATTTGCGGCGACATGGCCGAGCTTGGCGCCGACGCCGAGAGTCTGCACCGCCGACTCGGCGAATCAATCTCACGGGCGAACGTGGAGCTATTGATTGCCGTCGGCGAATTCGCCGAGGTTACCGCGGGGGCCGCCCGGAAAAGTGCAAACCGCGATCTGCACGTCAAATGCTTCAAAGACGCCCGTTCGGCGGGGAATAATCTGCACGAATTTGTCAAAGAATACGATATAGTATTGGTTAAAGGCTCGCGTTGTGCCCGGCTGGAGACGGCTGTGGAGAAACTCAAGGAGCTTTGTGCGTGAAAGCCGGCTCGTTCCGGAGTCGAGATAGAGGATCTGGAAGCGTAAATGATATACTACCTGCTATGGTACATAAAGGCCGGGAGCCGCCTGGGTCTGTACGCCTACCAGAACGTCCTTTTCCGCTCGGTATCGGCGACTCTTACCAGCTTTCTAATCGCCATCGTTATAGGTCCGAGGGTAATCCGCTGGCTGATGCGAAAGAAGATCGGCGACCGGCCCGAGTTCTACCACGCCACCCTGAACGAGCTGACCAAGGAAAAGGCCAATACGCCGACGATGGGCGGGCTGATAATACTTGGCTCGGTTATCGCCACTACGGTGCTTTGGGCGAAGTTCTACGACCCCGATGAGAAGCTGTACAATCCCTTCGTGCCCAAGGCGATCTTCCTGCTGATATGGTTCGGGGCGATTGGGGGCATCGACGACTGGCTAAAGCTGACCGCCGGGGCGCGCCATCGCAGCAGGAGCGGTCTGAGGGCCTGGGAGAAGCTGATATTCCAGATCGGCGGGGCGGTGCTGATTGCTTCCTTCCTGTACGCCGATTTCGTTAATATTAAGGATGCCAGACTCTTCTGGCTGCCGTTCTACA